>JAEZHP010000131.1 GCA_023416515.1 Pseudomonadota bacterium
AAGCGAATGCTCAATTGCTCGATGCGGGTTTCGGCTTCCGAGTACTCGATGAAGGACTCAGCCAGATCTATCGGGTCCATGGCGCGTTCCTGCTTCTTCGTGTTTGCCGAGGCCGATTGCCCGATCGATCGGCCTGCCACCGCCGCCCCTAGGGAAGAGTACGAAGACGCGAGTTAGGAGTGAGTCAGGAAAATCCGTGTCGGTGTTTATGCTGCGAGGTCTATTGAACGTCAGTCGGGCGCCATCGCGGCGTACGGTGGCGTGAGATCGCCAAGGAGCTGGCCTCTTCTGACCGTAGGGGGCGCAACGACCCGATGCGCTGGGTTGGGCGCGTCTCCTGGAAATGGAGATGAGGGTCAAAAGTGGCCTTGAGCCTCCGTGAGCGCCTCCGGTGGGGATCGGCGGCTGAAGAACTCTCTTGAGTTCCTGCTTCCTTGGGAGTATCCGAACGATAAAGCGCAGCTCGAATCTGTGCGCATAGTCCGGACCCGCGTATGTGAGCAGCATCAAGAGGGCGATCGGGTGGGACTGAGCCGATGGGCTCGCGGATCCACTATTGGCCTAAGTGCGAACGTCGGGTGGCGCCGGGTGTCACGTTCTCTGAACTTCGGATCGAGGTGCCCATTTGACGACTGCGCGCTCTCTAGAAATCTGATCGGCAAGCCTCGACCGGGACTTGGACTCGCAACCTATACGTCCCGAAGGAGCAAAATTTCCCTGGCCGACGCGACTAATTCAATGATTCCAAGAACATTTTATCAGGACGAGCTCCCAGGTGCACCCAACAAAACATAGCTAAATAGGGGTCGATTTGGAGCAGATTTGGAGCAGATTTAGGTCGGCTCCAGCATCGAGGATTAACTCAGTGCGTTTGCTTTAGTCTCAATTGTCTTGCAACGATCGATTACCCAGTCCAAGGATTCAGGCTCGCCAAGAAATAGCCGGTCCGTGATCATTTGTTCATAGTCGGCCTTGAGCGTGTTCAAAACTTCCGCAGTGACCGGAACGAGTACTAAGCCGCCGGATATTGCGCGCTCGTAGTCGATTGGTTTGCCTTCATGGTCTTTTGCCGCGAAGAACCAAGCTTTGTGCTTGGCAACTCGTTGAGCGACGTTGCGGTCCTTGAGTGCAACATCGACGTATCCCGAGGTATCAAGTTTCGCGATGTCATACCAATGACGAGCCTGTCGATCTTTAATTTTTCCTTGCGTACAGAATACGTGGATGGCCGTCATTTTTTCCCAGATTGTTCGCTCCACTCGCATCACCCGGGGAGTGGCTACTGGAAAGGACACCGCTGTGACCTGTTCCGCCGCATCACATGACACCGTGCGCTCTTCGGCGGGCTCCCCTGTTGACCGAGCGCCGAATTCGATTTTTACGCGCGGTGGCACATACCCGTATCCATCTGTGCGCGCAGGATAGTCTATGAAAATGCAGTCGGATTCCACGCGCACTGTTCCGTCTAAATGCAGCGCTTCGAATCGTTGCCTTAGGTGCGGAAGAACTACCTCATGCAACCAGGTTGGTAACCTCTCTCGAATAGTGTCTGACCACTTTTTTCCTTGTGTCTTCGAATTTGGTAGCGGCTCGTCGCCCGCTTCCCTAACGAGGTCTTCTGCGAGGGCTCTGATGTCGTAGGTAACATCAACGTCCTCGGAAAATCGCTCGATAGCTTTGTACGCTTTTGAGAGTGAGGTACCGCCTTTGAAGACTAGGTGGGTGCCGAAAGGTGATTCGAAAAGCGCCGACAAGCTCCAGACAACCCACACATCTTTTTCCAAGATATGAAGGGGTCGTCCGGAGCGTGAGGCGGCAACTTGGAGCGCTTCTGTGCGATCCGAGTCGGAGAGACTTAGAAAGCTCTCGGTCATTACGCAGCGAGTTCATGGCTAATTGTTTGAGCTAGCCACTCAGGTAGTGCGCCGCGAGCAGAAATGAGTTCTTGACGAACTTCCGTTGGAAGCTCTCGCTTGATCTGAACGAGCGCTTCTTGTGCATGCGAGCGCCCAGCCCACGCCAATGCCCGAACAACCTCTCCTGAGGCACGGTTGGCGTTGGTCAGCTGCCAGCGTGGCACATGCTTGAACTCAACGGTTTGAGCGCCAAGCCTTAGTCGTCGACTTCGGCCTGACGTTAGATAGACCGCGCGCATCGGCACTTGTGTCGTCAGGCCGAAGCGGTTCGCAGCCGCAGCTCCGTGAGGCGCAACTATTTCTCCGCTCAGTTTCGCTACCTCTGCAACGACTTTCTCGGGAGAAGGTGCTCGAGTGCCAAAGCGGCTCTCGACCTGTCGCACATACAGTCCTCTTCCAGACCGAATTAGCTTGCCAGCTCGAGCGAGTCGAGAAAGTGCTTGATCTGTCGCTGCTCGGCTACCGAGGTGCAACAGCGATTTCGCCGTGAGGGGGGTTCCCTCCGGCAAATTCTCGGCGTAGCGCAGAATTTGTTCGGCGACAGTGGTTTTCATGGTCAGAAATATATATTAGTTTCTGACAAGATCAACACCTTTAATCTCTTAAGAATCAGCTTCTTAGTTATTGAGGGAGAAGAACTACGACGAACTCCATGGGCTTTTGAGAGATAAGGCATGGCGGGCCGGATGGCCCAATATCTAGTTGGGCTGCTTTCTCCGCACCGTTGGAATCTTCGCTCAGTTTGTGACTAGGCGTTTGATTTAAGCTTTTGATTTTATTATAAAAATAAAAATCCGACTTGCAGTTTCATTGCCTTGACCGCCACAGCTGTGCACAGCTACGCTCGGTGCCCGACACAATATATTGTGGTCACAATGTTCAAGCTCGACGGCGATCTTGGCGTTATAGGGTTTTCAGAGCAGCTCACTCCGATGCTGCGCGCTCCGAACTCTTCGGTAAACGACCTGTACGTGGGCCGTGTGTTCATACCTAGCTTGAAGCTTCGAATTCCCGCGTACGTCAAAATATTTCCGCCAAGCGTTCGAGGGCAATGTGCTTTCAACGAGGTGATTGCTCACAACCTTGCTGCTCAATGTTCGCTATCGATGCCGCCCACATTCCTATGCGCATGCCGCCTAGCACAGTTGCGAAACGCAACGAAAGATCGAATGGCAGGAGACGCTTCCTCGGATTTCGTCCTTGGCATCGCTTCGCTCGACGTCTCAGTGCGGAATATCCAACAGACTTTCTCGCGCTCTGATATCGCCATTGCTGAGGTTATGAATTGGCCGGAAGTCGCCCGATTGGCAGTGTTCGATGAACTAGTTGCAAATGACGATCGGCATTTAGAGAACCTTATACGACAAGGTCCGGCCCGGTACATGGCCGTCGACAATGAGCGCATCCTGTTCGGCGAGCCTTGGTTTAACCTGGATCTTTCTGTCTTCGATCACCGCTCCTGCGAGGCCAATGTTCTTGCCGCAACCGTTGCCGAGGGCCCAGATCAACTAGTTCGCCAACGCATGGCGCGCATTGCGCAACAACTGATCTTGGGAACGACATTGACGGTTCCAGTGGGGGCGGATGTCTTGGAGCGACGGTGCTCCGCCCCCGCAGGCGCGACGGCCCGTCTGATCGGTATGTTGAATAGGCGGCGTTTACGGCTATCCGGCTTGATGCAGTGGCACCTCAAGAAGGGCGACCTCTTTCAAGAGAGTTTCAAGAAATGACTCACGAGCTAAACGAATTGATCTCGCAACACGAATTCTCGGAATTCACCTATCGCATCGTGTATCTGAGACCCACGCGATATGCGGAAGAGCAGTTCGCCGTAGGTCTCGTCGCAGAGTCGACGGACCGACTTGAAACTAAGTTTGTTTCAAAGCCTGCCGCGATTGATTTGATGACGCATATTTTTGGGGAAGATGGTGTAGGGCAGTTCCAATTCGCGGTGGCCGAACTTCGTCGCAATGCGCTTCATTGCAAAAGCATCGCGGAATTTGAAACAGCTACTGATTTGCTCACGCTCGGCGAGCCGTTGAGTGCCTATACGTGCGACCGAGCTGGCTTTCTTTCTAGCGTTATTGCATCCAGCTCAGTCTTTCTTCGGTACGACGAAGAAAAGCACAGTCAGAGACTCAGTAATACTGAGGCCGTTCATTTCTCGGACGAGGTGCTCGAGCACGTCAATCGACTTCATCCATTTCTTGGTGGCCGAATCTTTCACCAACAGGTGACCGTCTGCGACGAGACTGTTGATCTTCCGATCTGTGGGCAGAGAATCTTCGGTGCGCCCGTGTCCTTTGCGATTCGTGACCAACGCATGCGTGCTGAAGCGTATGTAGCGAAGTTCAACTGGGTTCGAAATCATATTCCTCAAACTCCAAGAATGTATGTGCTAGCACCTAGTCGCGCCGTCGCTGAGGTCTCCGAAAGACTTGTGCGTAGCGTGAGGGAGCTGTGCGCTATCGCTGAAGCGGCAAAAGTGGAAGTGGAGATATCGGCGTCGACCGGTTCGTTGGCGGAAATGATCGTGCGGGACGAGGCTGCCTAGAATACTTCTTTGGTGTCTTTGTCTAATGTTGCCCATTCCGTTCCAAGATCACTCTTTCCTGATGGAGGTCTCGCAAACGACTTGGTGCAAACTGCTGGATGCAGCCCGTGAGACTGCACGATTGGAGATGAATCTTAGCCTTCAAGATCTCGTCGCATCCTTCGCAAATGATCCCCCTGGGCCCGATCTCTTTTCTGCGCTGGAACTCATCCAGGAACTCGGTACACCCGATGGCCGCGAGCACGTCGAGCAAGTAGCTGAGGATCAACAGCTCACTCTTGATGAATCATTGTCGGATAGTCCTGCTCGCGAGTTCATTGCGCAACTTTGGGTGCAAAGCCGGACTGACTCCGCTCTGACGGAACTGCTGCTTCGAGCGCAGCTGACGCAGCGATCGGTGAGGTCGCTTCGGCCCTATCGTGAGTTCGTTGGCCAACATGGCACATCAAGCACGGTCTCGATTAATGAGGCAGTGCTGAAAGAGATGGTGTCGAAATGGTGCCGCGAACATCAAAAGCGCGAAGTAGTCTCGGTTGTCACGCAACAGTACAACGGAGAGTGGTACTGCCATGTTGTGAGAGGTGATCCGCTTAAGCGAGTTGTCGAAATTCGCGATCAGAATGTATCGACGCTCCAGTATCGGCCCGCGGCGACAGATCTTATTCGATACGATCCCAAGACAGGGCGCATTGGAATCGCAACGCGCTCTCCGCAGCTTCTTAAGGTCTACCGTAGTGTTCTTGGCACGCTCGTTGGCGGCGATGAACGGTTCTTCGGCGGCGAAAACGTGTGCTCATTGCAAACTTTGCAGCAGCAAGGCAACGAACTTTTTACGAAACATCGAGTACAAGGAATTTCTCGAGTAGATGTTGTGGAGATCCTTTGGAGGAGGGGAGATCGCGATAAATTCTGGGTCAGTGGGCGTAACGTTTTCCGGATTCTCGATGACCTTCAGGCGAAGTTGCTGGAGGGTGAGCTCATTGAGGCAAAACTCACAATCGCTTTCTCCGGTGGAGGCCGCTCCGGACACGTAACGCTCAAGTCCCCAAACATCATTGAGATAAGGGCGGGTCGGCATCAGGCTCTTGTCGAGCAACTACTGGACTCAGCGGGGCTTCGTGGATCGTTCAATCCGGATGGCACGCCTCGAAGTTTCTGGAGCTTGTATCCATGGAGGTTGAAGGAGGCTGAGTGGCGACTGCGGCTCGGGACCACCACTTTCGACAGTCTCCGGGCGAGTGGGCTCCTGCGATCGATAAAGCTCGATGCCGTTGATCATCCGGATCATCCAGGGGTGCGCGGCTCCCTAGAGGTGATCGAGATCAGCCCGCTCACGGCGGTGGGTGTCAGTGCAGACCCGGCCATCGGAGTCCGGACGCTGACATCGTCGGATACTGAGGGATACGAACTGGATGCTGAGCTGCTTGCCGCACAAATACAGAAGAGCCTTGCACTAACGGGCTCTTGTCGCGAGCTTGTCGGCGGGACGGGTCAATGGTCATTGGGACAGCGGACGTTTGCGCCCGGATTGACCGTCGCGGTGTTTCTCGCTGTTCGCGAGCCCGGGCCGACTGACGCTTCGCTGATAGCGGACGCCGCGAGCGGCTTTGTACCAGTGCTCATTGTTCCGCAGTGCTGTGTCGGCGGAGTGGATGGCATCGCCTCCATCGGTTGCCGTTTGCCCCACGGTCCCTTCGACGTTCTGCTCGAGCCGATTGTCACCCGCCTCAATTGGCATGGACAGATTCCGCCAAATGTATGGGCAAGTGGGGACCTAATCATCGATACAGGTCGCGGGAAGATGTGGTATCGCGGGATCGAGTTAACGAAGATTCAATTCGGAACTCACCCCTTCAAGTTTGCCGAGATTGTTGCGAAAGGCAGGGGTCGGATTGTTCCGACTCGGGATGTAAGCGATGCCCTTTCGTCAGCGCGTCTCGACAACGATGCGGCCAAGACCGCCAAGCGGGATTTCGTCAAGGCGCTCAAGGCAAGCTTTGAAGCCCAGGGCGTTACCTGTCCGCCCGGAGATATTTTCCCATCATCCGGCGGCGGGTACTCCGTAAAGGTCGACGCTCGGGTGTTCTAGCGGTGAATTCGAAGTGTCCTCGGGATGCCTCCAGGGCGCATTGAGAGGACACCGCGCGGCTACCGACAGGAGGTTTCAAGGTCGGCATCTTTCTCCCCAGCGGAATAGCCCGCAAAGGAGAAAGAAAATGTCCCATCGTGAACGTATCGTTGTCGTTATCAATCATTCGAAGATCGAGTTCGAGCCATCCTTCCAGACCGGGCGCTCGATCAAGGAACGAGCCTGCATTCCGATGGACCACGCCCTGTGCATGGAGCAGCGTCGCAACGGAGACGAGCACGACAGCTGCGGTTGCGATGATCGTGGTCATAAGGGCGAGCTTGTCGTCATTGCGGACGACGAGACAATCAAGCTGGAGAGCGGCCAGCAATTCTGGTCGGTTGCTCTTTCCAGGCACGGCGTCACGGTGATGATCAACGGGAAGGAGTTCGCGTTCGCTGATCCGCACCAATCGGGGAAGACCCTTAAAGATCGGGCCGATATTCCGAACACGGACGTGCTCTTTCTTGAACGTCCCGGCGAAGATCAGGTCGTCACGGATGATGCGAAGATTGTTCTTAGATGTGGCGACAGCTTTCACAGCTCGCCACCTGCCAACTACGGCAGCACCGGCGCAGTCAAAGCTGTCGATGTCGGCTTCGAGCAATTCCAGGCCCTGAAGCAACCAGACGGCTGGACCTTTCTCTTAGTGCCGCATTTCCCATTGCCGGATGGCTTCCTCCCGCGCACGACGCAATTACTGATCAAGTTGCCACCGCAGTTTCCAGATGCCGCGCCCGACATGTTCTGGGTCAGCCCCCATCTTCGTGTCGAATCGGGAAATGGCGCGCCTCAAGGCACGTCGATGGAGGTGTTGCTCGGTGCTGAGTGGCAGCGCTTTTCGTGGCATCTGCAGCCTGGAGCGTGGCGTGCGGGAACGAGCACGCTGCGCGACTACATGCGTTGCGTGCGTGCTCGCTTCGAAAAGCGGAATTGAGGTGACGCCATGAAACTTCGCATCACCGAAGCTCTTTGGGACGTGCTCCGAGACCGTCTATTCGTTCGAGACGACGTTGAAACCGCGGGCCTGCTACTCGTCGAGACAACACAGACACCCGCCGGTTGCATTGGCATTGTGCGAGAAGCGTTCGCACTCCCCGATAGCGCGTACCTTGTTCGCCGTCGCGACCAGCTATCTGTCGATCCGGTCGCTCTCAATCGCTTGACTCGACCGGCCCGTGACAGGGGATGGGGTGTGTTCACGATACACACTCATCCGGGTGCTTCTGAGGCTTGGTTTTCGTCGGCTGATGATGCTGGCGACGCTCGTCTCATGCCGTCGTTAAAATGCCAGATGCCGTCCGCGCGGCATGGGTCTCTGGTCGTTGTCGAAGGTGGTGACGTTGTTGCCCGAACGTTTGGTGCTGATGGCTCCGCGGAGGACGTCGTCTTCCAGATCGTCGGCAAGACTCTGCGGCGTCCGCGCGACGAGTCGTCGCCAAGCGAACCCTGGTTTGCGCGTCAGGAGCTCGCGCTCGGCACTCTCGGGCAATCGAGGCTGCGCCAGATGCGCGTTGGCATCGTTGGGCTGGGAGGAATCGGTTCTGTCGTGTCGATGCAGCTAGCTCACCTCGGCGTCGGCGAGTTGGTGCTCATCGACGGCGATGTGGTCGAAGCATCCAACATTTCCCGGATCGTCGGAGCGGTCCCGGTGGATGCAGGTCGCACGTTCAAGATCGAGGTCGCGGCGCGCTATGCAGAGGCCTTGGGCTTTACGCGTGTTGAACGGCACGCCGCCTATCTCTGTGCGGATCAGGAAGCGCTGCTTGCGAGTTGCGACGTCATAATTTCCTGCGTCGATCGCCAGCTTCCGCGGGCGTTGATGAACAGGGTCGCGTACCGTTTTTGTCTGCCGCTGATTGACCTGGGGAACGTGTTTCGTGTCGATAGGAAGGGCCTAGTCACAGGTGATGCAGGGAGGGTCGTAATTGTCGGACCAGGTCGACCTTGCCTATCGTGCTGGGGACACATCGACTCACATGCGCTGCGAATCGAGGCACTATCGGCTGAGGAACGACAAAACCAGGAGCGAGAGGGCTACATCGAAGGAGCGATTGCAGCACAACCTAGCGTGGTTGCTTTCAACACGTTTGTCGCTGGTGCAGGCGTGATGGAATTCATGCGCCTTGTGACGGCATTTGCTGGGGCGGATTCGCCGCCACTGCGTATGGCGTTCTCGTTTGCAAGTGGCACCGTGAAACGAAACACGCTAGTTGCGCCGAACGGATGTGCGATATGTGGCGAACAGTCCCATTAGTGACCGTACCGGCGCCGCGAAGCACGACGTTGACTCCAACTTTGATCTCCATGTTGCCGCGTCGAGCGAGTCTGTTCTCTGCACCTCGAGCGGTGACGCCCCGGGTCCTCAACCGGCTGCGTTCACGCAGCTCATGGAGATGCGCGTGAACGCTTGTTCTCGAAGCAACGCATGATCTTGAGGAGCGAGCTCCAGGTCGACCGATGGTCGCGGAATGCCGCGTATAAAAGATTGATCGCCGTGCCGCCTTTGAGCGCGAACACACTATTGGTAAGGAAAGAATGGGTGCGACCCGAGATAGGAGGGGAGCGGGACAAAACGGGTCTACGGCTTCAGGATCAGCGCCCCCGTTGCAGGATCTGAGACCCGTCGGAAGCGCCTTCGGATCGAGCTTGCGGGTCCAGGGCAATGTCAGTTCACGCATCGAGCACAGGCTGACAGTCTTCGCGCTCGATTCATGCCGGAACATCGGGTTTGTGCCTCGTACCTCCGCAAGTTCGCTAGCCGCGGATAGAGACTGCCGCACGCCGACTTCGCTGAGGAGTTCCAGCAATACGCTTTCAGGAGAGGACTAGCTGAGGCTTGACATCGCTCTGGAGGCGCTTGACGTGCAGTAGTGAGCGCAGTTGTTCGTCGAACAGCCGTTTCAGGCTATTCGCTGGGAAAGCGCTTTTGAAACCAGTGAGCTTCGGTGCGCCGTGATCGCGCTGTTACATCACGACAGCCCCAGATCCTTAACCTTCTTTCGGTGTTCGTCGATGATCTGCTGTGTTGCGAGACGCTGCTCAGAAGTTACGTCCGAAAATGCAGGAAGCTGCCGCTCAAACGAGTCCCACCGCCGCATCATAGCGTCAACCGAGATCCCGTCGATCATGTCTCGAGTCATCACTGAATCCAGCATTTCGCCGAGTTGTTGTGGAATGTCGCGACCCTGCATGAGCCGGTTCATCAGCCACAGGTAGGTGTCTGTCAGCTGCAATCCAAACGACTGCCTGCTCTGCGTGATAGTGACCTTCTCGTCAGGGAAATGGGAAACCAGCGCGGAGGTCTCTTCGCGTGCTCCTTCCAGGAAGGGATGCGCCAAGTATCTGCTTCGGCCTTCGTTGTCTCCGCGCAAAGATGCCGCGATTTTCGATTGAATCTCATAGGTTTTCAGCTGAGCCGGATTGAACTGCGTCTGTCTATCGACGGTGATGCGAAGAGCCTTTTCACGATGGAGTTTCTGTCGCAGCGCAATCGCTGTAAGCACAAATTGAAAGCAGATCGTGTTGGGGGTAAGTGCCGTGGGGCTATAGATGCCAAAATCCATCATCTGCGGATGGCGGATTCCGAATCGGAGTGCGTCGCTCAAGATCTCCTGCATTCGGCTGTCAATGTCGGCTCCCTCGACGCGCGAGAGCACCGTTTTGAGAAGCGAGACGATTCGATCGTTTTCGATTTGCAACTTCCCCGAGTTTACAAGACATAGTCGCCACGATTCTCGTAGCAAGTCTTCATCAAGAACGGTATCGAGTAGATAAATCAGTGGGAATCGAAGCGGGGTCCAGTACCAATCCCATTTCATCGCCTCATTCAGACCAGCATCGAAGACAGCGTTAAAGAATGTGACAACGGCAAATGATGGCTTGTCGATGAAGTAGTAGTCGAAGTGGAACTCGAACCGATTGTGGAGTTCGATCAAAGCGCTGGAAATCTCACGAAGTTGGGTAGGTGTGAGTTGGTTGGCGTGGAGCGATGGTGCTCCAATGATGCGCAAAATCGCATCGCGCTCTGCCGTTGCGTGTGTATCGACATCCCACCGGCTGGAGAGCATGCCATAGCTCAGCACCGGTTGCTGTTTGTCAAAAAGGTTGTTGCCAGTGTTTCCGGATTCGTCGATATGGAAGAACACTCGATCGCCTCCCTTGAATGCTCGGCGGGGCCGCATCTATCTTGTCTGGTAGCTATCCGCTCGGGCGCAATTGTCGATGACTTCTTGTTTTTCAGCCATCACGTATGGTAGAAAAAGCGGAAGTTAGCTTGCTCTCTGGCCGGAGTAATCATGGAATCGTCGATCAAGGTCCACAGCGAAATTTTCGACGTCCAATCTCGTCTGCAACAGCTCGGTTTGAAGGTTGCCGACCTGCTCGATGCCGTTCGGGCGGCTCATCAGGGACGGGCGACCTGTACAGAGCTCGATCCGCCGATGTACCCCGCTCTATCCCTATGGGCTCATGGAGTACGACGCCTGCGTCAGCGGGTGCTGACGCTCAACTGGTCGATGAGCAACGAAGGTGGCTATTGCACAGTGGTCTCTCCGGATGCTGCTCACGCCATCGCCGTGGCGAGCGGCGACGTGAACACGGGTAAGCCCTATGCCTCGCCGACGACTCTGTGCGCTAAGGGCTCTCGAACGCAGGACGCAATTTCTGCTAACCAACTTTCTCTGGATTTGCGCCTTCCTGAAGAGGATGAGGTCGATGTTGCCGACGAGCAATGCGAGACGTGGCTGCTGTTGATTTATGTGGACTCTGATGCAGGCGAAGTGCGGTCGGAGTTGTCGTTACCTTCGGGTCAAGATGACACAGGTCGAGTAACGACGTGGGCGGAACGGATCATCTTGCCGTCGGTAGACTTTCAAACTGATCCGTTCGATATGCCCGTCGATGATCTCCCCGACATCGACATCGACATTAAACGGCGAGCATAAGTACCTTGGATAAGTCGGTTAACCCGTCGCGACTTGAGTTGGCGCGGCGTCGCCGCGGCGTGAGCATGCGTCAGCTGGCGGAGCTCATTGGCGTGGAGCCCAGAACAATTTCAGCGTACGAGAAAGGGGAGTTTTCACCTTCGCCAGAAACGCTGAAACGACTCGCTGCGAAGCTAAGATTTCCCGAAGCATTCTTCTATGGACCGGATCTGGAGATGCCACGGACCAGGGTGGTCAGCTTCCGTGCCTTGTCGCGAATGACTGCAGCGGAGCGCGATGGTGCGCTCGGCGCGGGCGCGCTGGCCCTCATCCTTCACGATTGGATCGACCAAAGGTTCGAGCTGCCGAAGTGTGATGTTCCGGACCTTCAGGGCGAAGATCCAGAGACTGCAGCGCAAAGCGTTCGAGGTGCCTGGGGCCTTGGCGATCTTCCCATCAAGAACATGATTCATCTCGTGGAGTCGAAAGGAGTCCGCGTTTTCTCTCTGACCGAAGACACCAAGCGGGTGGATGCCTTCTCCTTCTGGCGAGGCGACACGCCTTTCATTTTTCTAAACACGGCGAAGTCCGCCGAACGGAGCAGATTCGACTGCGCGCACGAGCTCGGACATTTGGTGCTTCATAAGCACGGCGGGCCGCAAGGGCAGGGTACCGAAGATCAGGCTAATGCCTTTGCGTCCGCGTTCCTGATGCCGTCCAGTAGCGTCTATGCCACCGTTCGCCATGCGCCCACCGTTTCGCAACTCGTAAGTTTAAAGAAGCGATGGACAGTGTCCGTCGTCGCGCTGATGTACCGCCTGTGGAAGCTAAGAGTGCTATCCGAGTGGCAGTATCGGTCGATGTGTATTGAGGCCATCGACTACAGAAAAAATGAACCCGAGCCGGCCCCGCGTGAGACATCGCAGATTCTCGCTAAAGTCTTCGAGTCGATGCGTTCGAGCGGGATGTCCAAGAGTTCGATCGCGAAGGAACTCGCAATCGAAGTTGGGCAACTCGAAGAACTCATCTTTGGCTTAGTGGCAGCGGAGGGAGGCTCGCAGCTCAAGTCTCCGTCCGCAGTCCGGACCCATTTGAGAGTCGTCAAGTAGATTCGATCTGTATAGAACGACGAAACGTCGGCGGAATGGAATGGCTGAGACAACAACAATTACTCCCGCTTCGACGCTCGCTGTCCTCACGAAGCCACGCATCCTTGATCTCGCTAGAGTGTTCGGCGTTCGTTTACGCAATTCATCGGCTACAAAGCAGCAACTCGCCGAATCTCTCGCAGCGCAATTGGGCGATCGCTTTCCGGCTGCTTTGCATGAGATGGGCCGAGAAGAGCTCCTTGCAGCGTGCAAGGCAAACGACATCGCCGTCGACTCTACTGCTCGCCGCGAATTGATCGCTGCGTTGCTTGGCTCCGCGGGGCTCGATCCCTCGCTTTCCATCAAGCAACCGGCACTCGCGAACCGAGATGGACTGCCGCGGGCTGGCCAAATCGTCCGCGCGCGTCATCGACAATGGCTCGTTGAAGAGGTCGTTGAAGGTCTTCCGTTTGACTCGCCGCGAGTCGTTCTTGTGTGTCTCGACGATGATGATCCGGGCCGCCGACTTGAAGTTTTGTGGGATCTGGAGCTCGGCGCTCAAGTGATCGAGCCCGAGAGAGGCGGCTTAGGCGAGGTCGACAAACTTGATCCGCCGAAGCATTTCGGTGCTTACCTGCATGCTCTTCGTTGGA
Organism: Pseudomonadota bacterium; assembly: GCA_023416515.1. Classification (GTDB taxonomy): domain Bacteria; phylum Pseudomonadota; class Alphaproteobacteria; order Sphingomonadales; family Sphingomonadaceae; genus Allosphingosinicella. Next base: position 13,265 of record JAEZHP010000131.1, read on the forward strand.
ATGCCGTAAGCGCTGCCGATGCAACACGTTTCCAGGCTCCGTTCCGAGCCGGCATCGAACACATGGCGCATCAGCTCACGCCGCTGATGAAAGCTTTGGAGTTGCCGCGAGCAAACCTCTTCATCGCCGATGACGTCGGTCTTGGCAAGACCATCGAAGCTGGGCTGGTGATGCAAGAGCTCATCCTCCGTCAGCAAGCACACTTTGTGCTTATCAGCTGTCCCGCGGCGATCTGCCTCCAGTGGCAGAGTGAGATGCGCCGGCGCTTCGGGCTTCACTTTGAGGTTATGACGCGCGCCTTTGTCGCGCAACGTCGTAGACAACGCGGATTCGGGGTCAATCCATGGGCCACTCATCACCGATTTATTGTTTCGCACAGCTTGCTTCGCCGCCCCGAATATCGCGAGCCGCTGCTTCAGTTGTTGGGAGATCGAGCGAAGAAGAGTCTGCTCGTGCTCGACGAAGCGCATGCGGCCGCACCCGCATCGCGCAGCCGATATGCAGTGGATAGTGAGATCACGACGACTATCCGAGACTTGGCGCCGCGTTTCGACAATCGCCTCTTTCTCTCTGCAACGCCGCACAACGGGCATTCGAACAGTTTCAGTGCGCTGCTCGAGATCCTTGATCCGATCCGATTTACTAGGGGCGTTCCGGTCGACGGCAAGGCTGATCTCGCACCTGTGATGGTTCGGCGATTGAAGCGAGATCTGAAGAAGCTTGGCATTGAAAGCGTTCCTGATCGAATCCTGATTCAAGTCAATCTGAGTTACGAGAACGGCCATTGGATCGCGCAGCAAGTTCGCTCCGATGGTCGTGCTTTGCCTTCGCTTGATCTCGGATCGGCAGAGCCGTTGGATCTTGAGCTTTCCCGGATGCTCGCTCGATACACCGAGCTATGTGCTCCTGATAAAGGAGTTGGCCGCTTACCGTTTATCCGTCTTCAACAGCGGCTCTTGTCCAGTCCGGAAGCCTTTGCGAGAAGCCTTGAAGTGCACGCAGCAGCTGTCGAAAGGCAAGGCGGCGTCATGCCGGTTCGTTCGAAGCTCGAGGTTTCGGATTCAGACATCGACGCTGAGTTGTTCGGTCCTTCGGACGAGATGATTCAGTCGGAAGCAGATACGGAGTTGGAGTCGCAGAGCGCCCGTTTGCCATCACCTAACGAGGAGGCCGCGGCACTACTGAAAGCACTACGAGCTGCTGCCGAACGTGCACGTAGGAAGCCGGATGCAAAGGTCCGGGCGCTTACTGCGTGGATGCGACACTATCTCTGTCCAGCAATCGGCCTTCGTGGGTCTTCCGCTTCTCGCGAGTGGACGAACCGACGTGTCATCCTGTTCACTGAGTGGGCTGATACGAAGCGCTACCTGCTCGAACTTCTGCGTGAGGCAATCGCGGAGACAGATCGTGCGGAGGACCGAATCGCCAGCTTCTCAGGCGGGATGGGCGACGAGGCGCGTGAGGAGATACAACGCCGCTTCAATGCGTCTCCTGAAGAGGAGCCATTGCGAATCTTGGTGGCTACGGACGCCGCGCGTGAAGGCATCAACCTGCAGGCCCACTGCGCAGATCTCTTTCACATCGATCTGCCTTGGAATCCAGCCCGCCTCGAGCAGCGTAACGGCCGTATTGACCGCACACTCCAACCAGAGCCCGAAGTGCGCTGTCACTACTTCATCTATCCGGGTCGCACCGAAGATCGCGTGCTTGAGACGCTTGTGCGGAAGATCGATACGGTTCAGCGCGAGCTCGGATCGCTCGGCGGCGTGTTACTCGACGAAATGGAAGCAGTTCTCGAAGCTGGCATTCGCGAGAGCAGCGCCGAGCGCATTGAGACCATCGGCAAGGATCGATCAACCCGCACGGTCGAAGAAGAGCTTGAGGAAGCGCGCAAAGACGAGAAGCTGCTACGAGATGAGATCGTACGAGCGGGAAGACGGTATGACAGTTCCCGCCAGGCACTGGAGGTTAGCCCGAGCGCCCTTCGGGATGTCGTTGGGATTGGGCTGGAACTGGCCGGAACGGCGGGCCTGATCGATGACGGTGTCCACGATGGCAAGCCCCGGTACCGGCTCCCGCAGCTGGACCGTTCATGGGAGCCGACGCTCGACACATTGCGTCCTCCGCGACCCCGTGACGAGTCGTTCTACGATTGGCGCAAGCGCCCACCGCTGCCGGTCACGTTCTCGCCGATCGCCCGTCTCACAGGAGATATCGAGCAGCTCCATCTTGCGCATCCGTTCACGAAGCGAATTCTTGATCGGTTTCTCGCGCAGGGTTTCTCAGCGCATGACTTAAGGCGTGTGACCGCTGTTATCGATCCTGATTCCGGTGAGGCCCGCGTGATCGGCTACGCGCGTCTGACACTATTCGGGCCAGGTGCTGCGCGCTTGCACGATGAGCTGATAGCAATCGCGGCTGCTTGGGATGGCACGGCTGATGGCGCATGCGCCATCAGTCCGTGCGAGCCAACCGAGACGGCGTTGTTGGTCAAAGCGGTCGAAGCGCGTCTTGCCTCAGGTGCACTGGCCCCAAAGGGACGGAATGCAGAGGCAATTGCGACCGCAGCTGATCAACTGATGGCTTCGCTGTGGAAGGCGTTGGAAGACGAGGCCGATGCTCACGAAGTGACTGCAAGAAATGGCCTGTCAGCGCGGGCGAGAGCCGAAGCTGACGAAATGCGCAAGCTGCTTGAACGACAGAAGCGAGCGATACGAAAAGCCGCCCAGGCGTTGGTGCAGCGCGACCTTTTCGATGGGCTCGGCGATTCCGTAGAGGTCCGCGAGCAGCAGCGGCAGTTCAAGCTCGACATAGAGCATATGGATCGTCGCGCCAGCACGATTGATACGGATATCGAACGCGAGCCCGCAGCAATCGAAGCGCTCTATGAGGTTCGTACGGTGCGGTTGACGCCCGTCGGCGTTGTCGTCAGCTGGCCTCGGAGCTGGACATGAGCTCACGAGACGCCGACCGCATTTTCCATGAAACCTGGTTGGGCCTTGCTCAACCGATCGAAGGTCTCGTGTTCTCGGTGCCGGTGCTGGCCGAGGCGCAGATCGCACCGGCGGCGCGCCCCGAGATTACGTCGCAGATTCGTGCGCAGTGCGAAAAACTGGCGAATGAGAGCTTCGCGCTCCGCAGCGTTCGAGGGTTCTTCGAATCCTTTCTTGGCTACGATTCTCCTGGCAGCCTGATCGAGCGCGAGGCGCTACCCGCGTTTTACGCGCCGGAGTCGGGTCAGGAAATTCGAGCGAGCTTTGCCATTGCACGAACGCTGCAAGCGCCCGAGAACGATCCATTTGCTGAGTTCTCCAAACCGCCAGCATCAGCATCGAACGAGAGCAGTAACCATCCAATTCTCGCACTTATATGGGATCTGACAGACGCTTCGGCTGATGGGACCCGTATCGATCTCGACAAGCCAGAGACCGTCACCGGCTCGTGGCACTACCCACCGACAGCGAAGTTCGAACGTCTGCTGCGACATGCGGGTATTCCAATCGGGTTCCTAACTAACAGGCAAGAGCTTCGGCTGATCTATGCACCGGCGGGTGAGACGACTTCGCATCTGACGTTTCGTATGGACGACCTCGCTGATCCGGCAGGGCGACCCATCGCATTGGCAATGGAACTCATATTCCATGCTCGGCGGACCTACGGTTCAGATGCGAAGTACACGTTCGAGGGACTGCTCGCGGAGAGCAGGCGTCGACAGGCCGACGTTACGGGCCAACTGGCCGAACAGGTATTCGATGCGGTTGAAACGCTGCTGGCCGGATTCGAAGCAGCGGCGGCGCGGGACTGCACAGGAGATCGCGTTGATTGGATGTCGGCCGCACTCAAGGCAGAACAAGTGCACGAAGGCATACTCAATGCCGTGCTGCGACTGGTATTCATTCTGTACGCCGAGGATCGTAGCCTACTGCCGGTCGATCATCCCTTATACGCCGAGCACTTCAGTCTCTTGGCGCTGTATGAGCGTCTAGTTCACGACGCCGGCGCTCATCCGGAGTCCATGCATCATCGATTCGGTGCGTATGGCGCACTGACGACGCTATTCAGGGCAATCTATTTTGGCGTGCGGCACGGCACACTCCATTTGCCGCCGCGACAAGGAAAGCTGTTTGATCCCAGCGCGTATCCATTTCTCGAAGGAGGCTTGCCGGATTGGACCGCTGCAGTGAATCGGGCTGAGGATCGAGCGCAGGTTCTGTTGCCTTCCGTCGATGACAAGACTATCCACGATGTGCTGCACGGACTGATCGTGCTCGACGGTCAGCGCCTAAGTTATCGCGATTTGTCCGTCGAACAGATTGGCGCCGTATACGAGTCGCTGATGGGCTACCGCGTGGAGAAGGTCGGAGGACCTGCGGTTCGTCTGGGCAAGAACGGCGTTTGGGTCCAGATGAAAGAGCTACGCGGGGCGAGCAAGCAAGAACAGAAAAGGTTGCTCGAAGACCGCTGCGAAGTCAGCACAGCTTCAATCAAGAGCATTTCGACCGCCATAAATGAACACGAGGGCGACGAAGCTGCTGCTGACGCCATTGCAGAGCTGACAGGAAAAAAGAGTCAACTTCGGAATCGCGCGCGTGCCGGTCAGTTGGTGATGCAGCCTACGTCGTCTCGGCGCAGCACCGGCAGTCACTATACCCCGCGATCGCTTTCCGAACGCATCGTTCGGCGAACACTGGAGCCGGTTCTGGCGTGCCTGGGCGAGACGCCGACGGCTGATCAGATTCTGCAACTAAAGATCTGTGATCCTGCGATGGGCTCGGGTGCGTTCCTCGTAGAGGCCTGTCGCTTCCTGGGTGAACAGGTCGTCGAAGCATGGCGCCGAAGCGGCGATCTATCTGTGATGATTGAACGGCACGGTGAACCGTTGCTGCACGCAAAGCGCCTCGTCGCTGAGCGATGTCTCTACGGTGTGGACAAAAATTCGGCAGCCGTGGAGCTTGCGAAGCTCTCTTTATGGCTTGAGACGTTAAGTGCCGATAAGCCATTTACGTTTGTTGATCACGTGCTGCGTCATGGCAACTCGCTCGTAGGGCTTGATGTTGAACAGATCAGATCGTTTCACTGGTCGCCGGAAAAGCAGTTACCAACCATTGCATCGCTAGTGGATCAAGTACTCTCGGAGGTTCGCGAGCACCGCAACGCAATTCAAAATTTGGCCAAGGACGATGGCGAAGAGGCCCAGCATGAGAAACGACGGCTGCTAGAGCTTGCGGATCTCGCTATGAACCGGGTCAAGCTAGTGGCGGACGCATGCACTGGATCGTTCTTTGCTGGGGCAGATCCCGCGGCGCGCGAGCAGGAGCGCCTTCGACGACGTGCTCTAGTGGAGGTATGGCTGTCCGGCTCCGACGATGTGAAGGACATAGTGGAGGGCTGGTCCGAGCAGATTCGTCGCGAGCATTCTCCGTTCCACTGGTTCGTTGAATTTCCCGAGGTTTTCTTCGTAGAAAGGCATGATCCGCTCGATTGTGGCTTGGCAAACGGGGCTGCTTACGTGGATGCATTCGTCGGTAATCCTCCGTTCGCCTCGGGACTAACACTTTCAACACAGTTTGGGAACAACTTTGCGCTCTGGCAAAAGGAGAGGTTGTTGCTTCGCAATGCGAAGGTAGACCTATCAGCGCTGTTCATTCTGCGTTGCGCGCAGTTGGTTGGCGCACACGGAACTATAGGCATGATCGCAACCAACACAATCGGGCAGGGTGCGACTAGGGAAGAATGTCTCGTTCGGCTAATGGGATCTGGCTGGGCGATCTACAACGCGACGAGCAGCATGCCGTGGCCAGGAGACGCATCCGTTGCAATATCAACCGTTAACTTGGCTCGCGGACACGCCGTGAATCACGCAGCCGCAGCATGCCAACTGGATGGCGTGAGCGTGAAAGCCATTAGCTCCTACCTAAGCGCACGAACGGAACGTGCTCAGGCAACCCCCTTGCGCGCGAATGCCGGACTCGCCTTTCAAGGCGCGATAATTCAAGGGGCAGGTTTCATTATCCCTGAGGCCGAAAGAACGCTGTTGCTCCGCGAAACTCCAGAGGCGGCTGACCTGCTGCCTTCGTTTGTAGGGGGCGATGACGTTAACACTTCACCAACGCATACATCGGACAGATTTGTCATTGCTTTCGGAGACCTAAGTCTCGAGCAAGCCTCGCAGTATCCTGCTCTCCTCGACATCGTACGTCAGCGTGTAAAGCCAGAAAGAGATGCACTGCGTGACGATCAGGCCACTGCGCGTTTAGCGAAAGCGCGATGGTGGCAGTTTTGGGCTGCTCGTACTGAAGCATTTACTGCAATCAGAAAGTTATCACGGTGCCTGGTGAGCAGCGTTGTGACGAAGCATTTGACGTTCGCCTTCGTGCCGACGAGGACTATGTATTCTCAGACGCTCCACGTCTTCGCATTTGAGCGCGGAACGCAGTTCGCACTCCTTCAATCACGACTCCACGAATGCTGGGCCAGATTGCAGTCGTCGTCCCTTGAAGAGCGACTGCGTTACTCAGTGTCCAAGTGCTTTGCGACATTTCCGTTCCCACTCTCGGATCCTGCGGAATGCATTCCAGTCCTTGAGAGCATCGGAGACAAAATGCACGCGATGCGCGCGAGATACATGGTCGACACGAATCAAGGGCTCACGCAGACGTACAATCGCCTAATCGACGCAGAATGTGATGACGAGAAAATTCTCGAGCTTCGCTTGTTGCACGAAGAAATGGATCGTGCAGTGCTTGATGCCTACGGATGGACGGACCTGACGGTGCCGCCATTCTGCCCTCTGAACGCGGAAGAGCAGAAGGCGTTGGAGCAGTTTCAAGATGCCGTGATCGATCGTCTCTTCGTGCTGAACGCTCAACGGGCGGAAGAAGAGAAGCGAACAGGGGCAGCTGCATCAACCAAGACCAAGAGACCTGCCGCGAAGAAAAAAGCCGCGAGTACAACGCAGGCGCAACTAACGTTCGACTCGACAGCGGAAGACAAATCATGACCCCAAAGGACGTGCGCTCCAGTTTGCTCTCCGCGCTGGAAGCCGATCTGATCGGTCCCTTTGCATTGGGAGTGCCCGGCACCACAGCGACCGATGCGCATGCCTCAGCTGAGGTGTTGGATATTCCACCGTCACGCTGGTACTTCACCGGCTTTCTCGCCCCGCAAGGTCGCCGCGCGCCTCCGGAGGATGATCTGGAATCACACGGTGGCGATTTCGCAGCGGGGAGCGATAGCCAATCGGAGGACGCTGGCGCAGAAGAACCTGATCCACCGCGGCCGATCCGCTTTCCTGCGTCCATGGGCTTAAGTGTGTATCTGCCTGCGGCGCCGGCCAACGGTACGGATTCGATTGATGTCGAGCTGAGCTATGCCGACTACGATCCTGTTCCTATCGCTGAGGACACGGACGAGAAGAAGAAGGAAGGCTGGAAGCGAGTGCCACACGGCCCAATCCGCTTCTCCGTGCCACTAGATCCACGGCAACTTCGGCCACCGGGCATTCGTGTGCCCGATTCAGTCGGGCTCAACATCGTGGGCGAATTGCGCGCGACTTCAATGGCGGGCCTGCCACCGAACGCTCGCGTGTTGAGCCTTTGGGTCGTGAATGATCGCTATGACGAGGAGATGAAGCCGGATCAGCTATTCATCTTCCAGGTGAAGTTGGCGCTGCACTATCAACCGGGATTTCTCTGGCGGCCGAATCGGCGAGGTGAAGATGCCGCAAGCGACGACGATCCTCGCGTGCTCGCTCTGCTCTTTCGCGAACGCAAGGAGTGGGCGGTCGGACACAACACCAGCATTCGATCGCCGATTGCCGATGCCGATGGGAAGGTGCGAACTCTCGCGACGACGCAGTTGCCTTGCTATGAGGTGCCGGACGTCGAGCATAAGAAGATCGATGGGTTGACACTGGGCATGGCTGACCTGGCAAAGCTGGATGGGCGAGGACTCGCGCGTGCACTGGATGCGCTTCCTTCCGAATACTCGGAGTGGCTCGATTCTCAGCGCCGTCATTCGCTGGATCGAAGGAGTTTGGAAGAAACTCGCGATCAACTGATGCAGAAAGGCGATGCTGCGCTCGCTCGTATTCGAGAAGGCATTAGTCTCCTTGAGAATGACGAGGTAGCTCGCGAGGCGTTTGGTCTCGCCAACCAAGCGATGCATGTCGCGGCATTGCAGGCGGATAGCCAACGCGAAGATCGTCGCTATGTCGATGGGAAGCGGCCTGAGTGGCGGCCGTTCCAGTTGGCGTTTGTGCTGATGAGCCTCGCCAGCCTCGCGGATCCTCGACACAGGGATCGCGAAATCGCCGACATGATTTATTTCCCCACGGGCGGCGGAAAAACAGAAGCGTATCTCGGCGTCGTAGCGTTCACGCTGTTGCTTCGGCGCTTGAGAGGCAAGCGTCGTCCGGACGAGGGGCGCGGCGTTTCTGTAATTCTTCGTTACACACTTCGATTGCTTACGCTGGATCAGCTTGGGCGCGCCGCGACGTTGATGTGCGCGCTGGAGGAGTTACGCCGTCGCGATCCAATGCGGCTTGGGAATGCACGCTTTTCGATTGGATTGTGGGTCGGCCGAGGCGCGACAGCGAACAGACTGAAGGAAGTGCACGCGGCCCTGAACGACTTCGTTACCTCGCGCGAGGAGTCCCCGTTCCCCCTGACCAAGTGCCCTTGGTGCGGTGACCCGATCCTGATTCAGAACGTGAAGCTCGTCGACGATGACGGCATTCCAAGCAAGACGAAGTTCACTCGCGCTGTTGTCTATTGTGCGAAGCCCGACTGCTTATTCACCGAACAGAAGCGCGCCGGGCAAGGTTTGCCGGTCCTTTTCGTGGACGAGCAGATTTACCAGGAGGTACCCGATTTCATCGTCGCGACGGTGGACAAATTCGCGATGATGCCGTGGCGTGGTGAAGCTGGAATGCTCTTCGGCCGAGCGACTCACCTGAAGGGTCGCCGAGCCTATGGACCGATGCATGCGATTCCCAGTGATGCCACGAAATTGCCAGAAGGACTGCTTCCGCCGGATCTGATCATTCAAGACGAACTCCATCTCATCAGCGGACCGCTGGGAACGATGGTTGGTCTCTACGAAGCAGCGATCGACTATCTGTGCGAGCGAGTGGTCGATGGTGTCGCTCGAGTCCCGAAAGTAGTGTGCTCGACAGCTACCGTCCGTCGCGCGCGTGAGCAGATCTTGGCGCTGTTCGGCCGGCGAATGGAGCTCTTTCCACCCCGAGGCATCAACGAGGGTGACAATTTCTTTGCCCGGCCGGCGCCGCTCGAGGAGAAGACAGGGCGGTTGTATGTTGGAGTCGGCGCGCCCGGGCGTGCACTTCGGGCGGTGTCGGTTAGAACGTATGCCGCGCTGTTGGCGTCCGCGCAGAAGCGCTTCGATCCAAAGGGGGAAGCGAAGCAGCCAGCCGATCCGTACATGACACTGGTCGGCTACTTCAACAGCCTGCGCGAGCTGGGAGGTATGCGTCGTCTGGTGGAAGACGAGGTACGCAATCGCGTTGCCCGGTTTGCCGACGAGAAGCGACCCTATGACTTTGCTGGTGAGCACCCATGGGCAGCTAACCGCAATCTAAAGGAGCCGACCGAGCTCACGTCGCGCGAGAGCACAGAACGGGTTAAGGACACGAAAGCTCGACTAGCCGAACGGCACATCAACAAGGACGGTAAGCCCATCGATGTTGTGCTGGCGTCGAACATGATCTCGGTGGGTCTGGATATCGACCGTCTGGGTCTGATGGTCGTGGCTGGTCAGCCCAAAACGACGAGCGAATACATCCAAGCGACGAGCCGCGTCGGCAGATCGTATCCGGGTCTGGTTGTGACTTGCCTACATGTCATGCGCCCGCGCGATCGATCGCACTACGAGCGCTTTCATGCCTATCACGAGAGCTTCTACCGCGAGGTCGAGGCAACGAGTGTCACGCCGTACAGCCATCAAACTTTGGATCGAGGATTGGTGGGCACTTTCCTATCGATGGTTCGGCACAGCATCGAGGGCATGGCGCACCCAACAGGCGCGATGGACATTCACCTTCGTCGCTCAGCCGCAGAGCGTGTGCTTGAGCGACTGGTCGGCCGAGCAGGGAAGCATCGCGTCTTCCGAGATAAGGAGGCGGAGAACCGTTTAAAGGATTACGTAACGCGGCGAGGGAAGAGCTTCATGGATGCCTGGGAGCGAGTGATCGATGCAGCGCAGAAGGGCGCGGCAACACGACAGTACAGTGAATACGACGGCAAGAAGAACGAGGGAAAATGGTTGCTCTATACGGCCAACGACGAGCCGCCAGATGATCGGGATGAGAGGGAGTTTCTCGCGCCGACATCGATGCGCGATGTCGAGCCCTCGGTGCACGTCTGGGTCCGCCTGAAACAACTGGATGAGAGATAGCCATGCCGTTGAGAAGAAAAAGGACGGGTGCGACTAACGCGGCGCCACCGAAGCCAGATGGCGAGATTCGTCAAAGCCAGCTAGTGACGACGTTCGGCCCTGGCGCGATGGTCGACCTTGTCGATCGCGCGGTGGTGATCGGTGGGCTGGACCATTGGGGCTTCGCCGGAGGAAAGTGGGTTGCACTCGACGACGCGCGTCTCCGACGATCGCTACTCCCGCGCCTCAAAGCTCTGCACCCGGACCTGGATTTGGCGCCAACTGACTACTTCCGAAAGCCGCCGGAAGGAGATATGCGCGATGCGCTGCAATCAGTCGGTGTGCGCGCATTGGAGTTCCCGCGCTGGTTCGTGTGCCAGGGCTGCAATCGTCTCGCCCGTGCTGGCGACCAGTTCGATCTGCACAAGAATCGCTATCGCCACCAGTGCACGACCAATAAGACATCGAGAGCCGTGCCGGTACGTTTCGTGGCCGCTTGCTCACGAGGGCATCTATCTGACTTCCCCTGGATTCCCTTTGTGCACCTTGGGAGAAAAGAAGGGACTTGCGAACGCCCGGATCTTCGACTTGAGGAAGGTGCTACGGGCGACTTGGCGCGCATTCGCGTGCGGTGTGCGAATTGCGGTTCCTCCCAGCCAATGTCATCTGCCAGGGCGCCCTTGTATCCGTGTCCGGGTGATCGGCCGTGGTTGGGTGGACGTGCTGCAAGCGAAGATTGCGATCAGAAGCTTGAGTTGCTTGTTCGGACAGCCTCGGATGCGTACTTCTCGCAAGTTGTAAGCGCGCTGCGCTTGCCTCCGGCCGAGGAAAGCGAGTTGAGCAGGCGAGTTCGCGAGCAGGACATCTGGAAGCTGGTTCAGAAAGTGAAGTCAGCTGAGCAGCTGCAAATGCTGTTCGACTTGCAGGATTCTCTTGCGGCGACGTTTCGCGGGTTCAGCGTCACGGAGGTATTCCGAGCGATCGAGAAACAGAGAGAGGTCGGGACGGATGTAGCAGAGCGACCTCTGCGAAGCGTCGAGTTCGAGCGCATTGTGAGTGCACCGGAGGAACAACCCGGGAATGAGCCAGAACCAGGTTGCCAGTTTGCCGCGTTCCGTATTCCCACGACGAGGATCGAGCTTCCGAGGGGTGTGAAGCAACTCATCGTCATTCCTGAAATGCGAGAGATCCGAGTCCAGGTCAGCTTCAGCCGCTTGGACTCAATCAGCAGCAATCTCCAAGGCGAGTTCGACTTCGACAAGTTGCCGCGGAAACCAGCGGCGCTAATGCTTCCAAACGGAAATCAGAAATGGCTTCCAGCCGCGGAAGTTCGAGGGGAGGGCATCTTCGTTGAACTGGATGAGGAAGCTGTCCGGGCATGGGAGGATAGACCGGCAGTGATGGAACGGACGCAGAAGCTCATGCATGCATACGGGCTAGAGCAGAGTGGCGATTTCCCCGGTGCGCGCTTCTATCTGCTACATACGCTTTCACATTTGCTGCTTACCGCAATCAGCCTGGAGTGCGGATATGCGG
>JAEZHP010000163.1 GCA_023416515.1 Pseudomonadota bacterium
GGCGTGTAGAACTCGCCGGCCTTCTTGCCGCTGCCGGCGGCGAACTGGCCGATCAGGTATTCGTAGGCGTCGCCCAGTACATCGACGTCCGTGGAGAACTCGGCCAATCCCTTGGCGATCTCTTTGATGATGTCGCAGAGCTTTTTGTTCTTGTCGCTGTGGGTCTTGCCGAGCTTTTCGGAGCTGAGATTGATCTCGGAGAACAGGCCGCCGAACGTGCTCTGGAACGAGTCGTTCTCAATGTGCTTGAAGCCGTCCCGTAAGGTAACGAGCAGTTCGTCGCTCTGATTCTTCGCAAGGTTGACGATGTTGGCCCACAGATACCTCGGCTCGATGACGTAGTGCACCTTACGGCGCATCTGCTTCTCGAATTCGACGACATCATCCGGATTGTCGGCATACCACCGCGCGAGCGGCGCGCCCTCGTCGCCCTCCGGCAGATTCGGATAGTCCTTCCCCAGCTCCTTTTTCGCGGCAGCCTCGTAGTTATCGGAGAGATAGCGCAGGAAGAGGAACGCCAACATGTAGTCGCGGAAGTCGTCCGCATTCATCGCACCGCGGAGCCGATCGGCGATATTCCAGAGTGTTCTGCCCAGCTGCTTTTGATCTTTATCGTTCATGAAAATTGATTCGCTTACTTCTTTGGCCTGCGTGAGAGCTTCGTCTCGATGGATTTCAGCTCGGCGTCGTCGGCCTCGTCGTCGGCCCGCGCTTCCTGTTTTTTACGGCGTTCGTCGAAATCCAGGTAGCGAGTAAAGGTGTTGGCTTCCATCTGTTCGTGGCTGATGCCGCCTTTGCCATCGAGCAACGGAAAGCCGTTGGATGTGATGATCTGGTCGATGTTCTCCTTCCAGAACGACATGCGGGTTTCCTTGCGGTTTTTCGCACGCAGTTCGGCGGTCTCCAGAAAGATCACGACGAGGCGATTCAGTGTGTCGATCTCGTCTTCCGTCAGATAGTTCTTGGCAATGAGGATGTCGGTCTTGCGAACCTTGTCGCCTCTCCAGGTCAGCAGGCCGAAGTTCGGATCATTGGCGTCGGCCCGAGCGCTGACCAGTTCGGCGGCGGTCTGCCGTGTGACGGCAAACAGCAGGAGGTTCTGTACGGTGGCGAAGAACTGCTGGGTCGCACGATCCGTCTTGTCGTAGTCCGCGCTCAGCGCAAAGAGGTCGCGCACTTTCTGATAGAAACGCTTCTCCGAGGCGCGAATGTCGCGGATGCGCGCGAGCATCTCGTCGAAGTAATCCGGGCGGCCGTCAGGATTCTTGAGCCGTTCGTCGTCCATGGCGAAGCCCTTGAGCAGGTACTCCTTGAGAACAGTCGAGGCCCAGCGGCGGAACTGGACACCGCGCGGCGAGCGTACGCGGTAGCCGACGGCGAGGATGGCGTCGAGGTTGTAGAGCGTGACCGAGCGCCGGACCTCCCGTCCGCCCTCGGTTTGAACTACCGAGGATTCCTCGGCAGTTGCCTCTCGCCTTAACTCCTCGTCTTCATAGATGTTTTTAAGGTGTAGTCCGATGTTGTCCGGACTGACGTCAAACAGCTGCGCCATTTCCCGCTGGCTGAGCCACACAGTCTGGTCCTTGGCGCGGAGCTGGATCCGGCTCCTACCATCTTCGGTCGTATAGAGGATCAGCATCAGGGCGTTCCGCTGGAGGGTTGGCCGGGGAACAGCGCTGGATTGAACGGATAGCGCTCGATGAACGCATGAAGAATCTTGCGGAAATACCGCTTGTTCTCCTCCAGCATCTCCTGCGGCTCATACAGCGAGTAGTTGCCGTGGCTCATGATGTTCACCAGCCGCGTGTACAGCACTGCGTCCTCATCGTCGTCGTCCCGACGGATACACGCCGAAAAGTTCTCGTGCCCGTGAAAGCTGGCGGTCTTTTCCATCACCGTTCGCAGCATGTTGAAGTGATGCGTGAAGAGTCGCCCGTCGCGGTCAGCTTCATACAGTTCGGCGAGGGCGGCGACATGGTGAAAGAACGGTGTCTGGCCCGTCTCGCGCAGCTCATAACCGCCTGCTAGCGTCCGACTCAGGAAATATCTATTGGCGCGTTTGAGCTCGTTACAGAGCACGTTGAAGAACAGCGGATGATGCGTGGAAATGACCGTCTTGAGCCGGTTGCTATCGCGCCTCAGCAGTTGCGCCAAGTGATTGGCCACGGTGATCGCATTGTGCTCGTCAAGGGACGAAATCGGATCGTCTATGTAGACGTACTTCACCCACTGGTAGGGTCCGCTTCCGTCGTCGTCCATCGCGAGTTGCACGATCGCGAGAAAGAAACACCAGATGAAGATGTTCTCCTCGCCGCGTGAAACCTTGATGTCGTCGACCGTGGTGGTGATTGCTGCATCACCTTCGCCCGTCGTGATCTCGCGCGAAAAACTGTCCTCCCACTCGGTCGTATCGATTCGGAAATCGAAATCCACGTAGCGGCTCAGCAGCGGCCGGATTCGATTATCCATCTCAAAATCGCTCCAGCCCGCGAAAAACGCTGAATCCCGGTTGATCTTCAGCACGCGCTCGCGGTCATTGGCGAGGTCGTTGTCCCAGGAGAACAGGTCTTCAGTGAACGCGTTGAAGTAGAGCGTGTCGCGCTGGTCACCGGCTTTACCGAGATTCTTGAATTCGGTCGAGAGACGCGTCTTGCCGGTGCCATTGTAGGCATACAGCAGGATGCACTTCTTGTTCTGCAACTCCTCGCGGAGATTCGTGGCTAGAGCGGTGAGGTCGGCGAATGACATGGCGCTTATCCCACGGCCTCAGCAGGCGGCGGGAAAAGCTGCTGCATGAGGCCCTTCTTGTGGGTCTTGAGCACTTCGAGCTTGTCGCTTTGAGCGGCGATCAGCTCGTCGAGGGAGGAAAGGCAGTGAGTCACCTTCCGTTGTTCGTCTTCGCTC
>JAEZHP010000041.1 GCA_023416515.1 Pseudomonadota bacterium
CCCCCGCCCCCCCCCTCGCGCCGCCCGTCCCACCAAGGAAATCGGAAACAGTTAGGCGCGGCGGCCGTAGCGCGACGCCCAGCGGATCGCCGAGTCGCCGGCATTGCCGCGAACGAAGCATTCGCCGCCCCGCGAGCGGATGCTGACGCACTGGGCGTTGGCGTCGGCGCGGCTGGTGAAGCCGGAGATAGCCACGCGATGGAACAGGCGGCCATTATGGTCGAAGGTCATCGTCACCGGCTGTTCGCTGGCGAGGCCGAAGCGGCGCTCAGCGTCCTGCCAGGCGCGCTCGGCATTGGCCGCATTGCTGTAGGCGCCGATCTGGACGACGTAGCGGCCGCTGCCCGACCGGACCGGAGCGGCAACGCTCGGGGTCGACAGGGCTTCGACGATTCGGCCGGAACGGCGAACCGGGCGCTGGGACACGGCCATCACGACCGGATCGGGACGCACCAGGGTCTCGGCCGCGGAGGCATATTGAACGCGCGCCGGAGCCTGCTCGGCCTCGGGCGCCGGCGCAGGAAGCTGCACGGTACCATTGGACGCGACGCCCCACTCGGGCTGCTCGAGCTCGGCATAAGCCGGCGCCTCGACCGGGGTCGCTGCGGGAACCGGCACGGCGACCGGGGCCGGCGCGGCGTCGGCGACCTGTTCGACCGGCGGAAGCACGATCGGCGCGGCTTCGGCCATCTGAACCGGGGCCGAGACTGGTGCCGCCGGCGCGTTGAGCGCGAGCCGGACAGGCAGGCCCGAATCGGTCACCGGATTGACTCCGAGAACCGCGACGACCGGGTTGGCCGAACCGGGCTGCGACGCCATCGAGGCCCATTCCGCCATGCGCTGGCTGAGCTCCGCGGCGGAAACGTCCTGCGACGCGATCATCCGGGCGCGCGACCAGTCGCCGCCCAAGGCATATGCAAGTGCCAGATTCTGACGGACCCGAGCGGTCGCGTTCATCGAGCGAGCGACCGGTTCGAGGATCTCGACGGCGCGCTGCGGCGAACCGGCGAGCGCATAGGCAAGGCCGAGGTCGCTCGGCGAGGCCTGGCCCTGGAGCGCATCAAGCTGGGCAAGCGCGTCCTGCGAGCGGCCGTTGGCCACCTGCATAAGCGCAAGAGCCATCGCAGCGCGCGGCCGCGACGGATCGAGAGCGAGGACGTCGCGATAAGTTGCCTCGGCCGATTCGAAGCGGCCCGAGCGCATGTAGATGTCGGCGAGAGTCAGCCGGTAACCGGCGTCACGCGGAGACAGCGCCACGGCCTGCTCCATCGCGGTCAAGGCGCTCCCAAGGTCGCCGCGCCCCAGTGCCTCGCCGGCTTCACGGGCGAACCGGCCCGCCTCGCCATCGACGCGCGACTGGCTTGCGAAAGCGGCCGACGAGCCGAAGCTTACACCTTGGACCTGGCAGCCGACGACCGCCATGCTCAGCGCCACGCTGGACGCGGCGAATTTGAACGCGATGCTCTTCATGCCCCTCAACTCCGGTTCAGCTTCGCTTGGCGCTCGGCAGTTGCTCCGCGAGAGTGCCGACTTCCGGCAGCGACTCTATGAATTGATCGAGTGCCGCGGTGACGAGCTGCTGGGCGGAACGGCCGGTGACCGCCGTCGCCAGCCGCAGCCGCAGGTGCCGCGACGAGTCGAGACGAAGTGTGAAGGCGGCCTTGCGAACGTCGGCCTGGATCTGCGCCTTCGCGGCTGCCTTGGCCCGCGGCTGGGCCGGACGCTTGGGCATTCGTACGATCTCGGCGGGCGGCTCTACCGCAACCAGTTCCTCGACCGCTTCTTCCTCGGCCTGCGGGAACTGATCAGCGAGCGCTCGCTGCTGCTCGACAACCGGCGCCACCGGCTGAGGCTCCTCGATCGCAGTCGGCTCGTGCTGCTCGTCGGCCCACGCCGGCGCCTGCTGCTCCTCCTGCGCCACCCTGGGCGCGGGAGTGAGAGCGGAGATCGAGCTTGGGACATGTTCGGACGGCGCTTCGGCGCCGTAACCCATGTCGTTCCAGCCGAGATCGTCGAGCATCGCGCCCGTGATATGGCGCGGACGCATGGCCGGCTTGGCCCCGCCCTTGCGAGCGAGCAGACTTCCGGAAAGTGACGCGTACCTGGACTCAGTCATGAACGCCGCTCCTTACTGGCCGACCACGCGGCGGCCGAAGCCGCCGGTCGCGCCCGCTCGGGGCATTGCGGCAGGGGCGACTTGCCCCGGGGCGGCGAACACGGTCCGTCGGAAATTCCGCTCGAGCCGGTCGCTGATATAAGCCCACAGCTCCTCGACCTCGCGGGCCGACTTGCCGTTGGGATCGGTCTCCATGACCGTTCGGCCGTCGATCATCGACGCCGCGAAATCGGTGCGGTGATGGAGAGTCACGGGAGCCACGGTGCCGTGCTGCGAAAGCGCGATCGCGGCCTCGAAAGTGATCTTGGCCTTGGGCGTCGCGGCGTTGACGACGAAGATGAGCGGCTTTCCGGCGCGCTCGCAAATATCGACCGTGGCGCCGACGGCGCGAAGATCGTGCGGCGACGGCCGCGTCGGGATGACGATCAGCTCGGCCACCTGGATGACGCTCTGGATCGCCATGGTGATGGCCGGCGGGGTGTCGATCACCGCAAGCTTGAAGCCCTGCTGACGGAGCACCTCGAGGTCGGCGGCGAGTCGAGCGACCGTGGTCTGCGCGAACGCGGGCATCTCGTCCTCACGCTCGTTCCACCAGTCGGCGAGCGAGCCCTGCGGGTCGATGTCGATAAGGCAGACAGGGCCGGCGCCGGAGCGCTGCGCCTGCACTGCAAGGTGACCGGACAAGGTGGTCTTGCCGGATCCGCCCTTCTGCGATGATAAAGCGAGAACGCGCATCAATATCCCTCGGCTGGCAATGCTCGAGGGCCGGAATGCACTCCGCCGCCCTAAAATCCGGTTAACTCTGACGGCAAGGATTCCGCATGGGAATGACGTCACGACGCCGCCCGGTGACGTCAGATTTGTGCTAACAGGGGTTTAACCATTCCCGCGTAACTGTCGGTGTTCGAACGATCTTGAGGCGAAAGGTTTCGCACGATGACCCGCATGCACTGGCTTTTTGGAGCGACTGCCCTCCTCGCCCTCACCGGCGCCGGGACGGCCGCCGCCGACGTGCCGGCTGGGATCGCCGCCTGGCAGGCCGGCGACTATGCCCGAGCGGTCGCCGAGTGGCGCCCGCTTGCGCAGGCCGGTGACGCCGACGCGCAGTTCAACCTCGGCCAGGCCTATCGTCTCGGCCGCGGAGTGCCGCAGGACATGACCCTGGCCGAGCAATGGTTCGAGCGCGCCGCGCGCCAGCGCCACGACCAGGCGGGCGCGAATCTCGGCCTGCTGCTGTTCCAGAACGGGCGCGCCCGCGAGGCGATGCCATGGATCCAGGCCGCTGCCCTGCGCGGCGATCCGCGCGCTCAATATGTGTTCGGGACCGCGCTGTTCAACGGCGACGTCGTTCGGCGCGACATGCCCCGCGCTTATGCTTTGATGAGCCGAGCAGCCGCCCAGGGCTTCCCCCAGGCGGTCGAGCAGCTGCGGCAGATGGAGCCCTATTTGAGTACGGAGGACCGCCAGCGCGGAACCGCTCTCGCAGCGGAAATGGGCGGCGCCCAGCCGCCTCGCCAGATGGCCGCGGTCGAGCCTCCGCCGGCTCCGGTGCCTGTGATCATGCCGCGTCCTGTTCCCGGCTCAGGCGCCGGGGTCAGCTATTCGCCGCCTGGCGCCAATCCGGCGCCGCCGCGTGCGCGCCCGGACCGCCCGGTCGAGCAGCCGGCGGCTCCTCCCGTGGAACGCCCGCGCCAGCATCACGCCGATTCGGCCCCGTCTCGCCCCGCTCCGACGCCGCCACCCGTGGCCGCAAGCGGCCGCTGGCGGGTCCAGCTCGGCGCGTTCAGCAGCGCCGCCAATGCGCGCCGCCAGTGGGATTCGGTGAGCCGGCGGGTCGGAGCGGTCGGTGCCCTCGATCCGGTCTATGTGCCGGCCGGCGCCCTCACCCGCCTCCGCGCCGGTCCGCTCGCGAGCCGGGCCGCCGCCGACCGGATCTGCGCCGCGGTTCGTGCGGCCGGCCAGGACTGCATCCCCGTCGCTCCTTGACCGGCCCCATTTAACCATTTGTTTTTGGACGGGACGTTAGGCCTTCCTCAGGGGAGGCCTCAGTAATGAAGCAGGAAGCAAGGCGGACGAGTCCGATGGCGACGCGCTGGCGCCAGCGCCGAATGTGCGTGCTCGTCGCCGGCACCGCCCCTGCCCCCGCCGCGATTCGCGACATCTCCGCGCGCGGCGCTTTCCTCGAGACCAACCAGAAGCCTCCGCTCGGAAGCCAGGTCGAGCTTCGCCACCCCGAGGCCGGGACCATCGCCGCGGAAGTAAGCGCGGTCGCGCTCGACGGCATCGGTGTCGCCTTCGCGTGCGACGTCGCCTCGATGGCTTTCGCGCTCGCCGCAATCGCCTCCGACATGAGCCACCCGGCGAAGGCCTAGGCCGTCACCCACTGCGAGCGCGGGATGCCCTGCGCGTAAAGAAGCGCGGTGAGGTCGTTGTGGACAACCCGCGCATCGGCAGCAGCAGCCGCCGCCGGCTTGGCGTGATAGGCAACGCCGAGACCTGCGGCCTCGATCATCGGAATGTCGTTGGCGCCGTCGCCGACTGCCATCGTCTCCGCGCGGTCGAGGCCGAGCTCGCCCATGGCCTTGATCAGCGACTCGCGCTTTGCTGCCGCTCCGACGATCGGGCGGCGCACCTTGCCGGTCAGACGTCCCGCCTCGATCAGAAGCTCGTTGGCGAGGGCGCGGTTGAAGCCGAGCTCTTCGGCGACCGGCTCGGCGAAGCGGGTGAAGCCGCCGGAGACGAGAAGACAGGTCGCTCCCTGCGCCCGCATGGTTCTGACGAGGGTCTTGGCGCCTGGAGTGAGCTTCACGCGCTCCTCGCGGCAGCGGTCGATGACATCGCCGTCCAGGCCCGAGAGCAAAGCCACCCGCGCGTCGAGCGCCGCTTCGAAGTCGAGCTCGCCCTGCATCGCCCGCTCGGTGATCTCGGCGACCTCGGCCTTGAGCCCGGCATAGTCCGCGAGCTCGTCGATGCACTCGACGGTGATCATCGTCGAATCCATGTCGGCGACGAGCAAGCGCTTGCGCCGATGCGCCTCGGGCTGAACCACGATATCGACGTTGGGAAGCGCCTCGCGGAGCGAGGCTTCGGCGCCGCCGGGTTCGGATAAGAAGAAGTCGTAGGCGCTTCCCGGCTCGATCCACGCACCGGCAGAGTCTCGAAGCACGGCCGCCGCCGCCGAAATGTCGCTCTCGCTCAGCCGATCGGCTGCTATCAGCGTCGCGATGAACAAATCAGACCCTTCCCTGCCGCCGCTGGCGCTTATTGCGGGGCCGACGGCAAGCGGCAAGTCGGCGCTCGCCGTGGCGTTGGCCGAGCGGACCGGCGGAGTCGTGATCAACGCGGACAGCGCCCAGGTCTATCGCGACCTGCGCGTCGTCAGCGCCCGGCCGAGCCCGGAAGACGAAAGACGCGCCACGCATCGCCTCTATGGCTATCGCGTCGGCGCGGACGCCTGCTCTGCGGCCGACTGGGCCGCGGACGCCAGGAGCGAGATTGCGGCCGCCCATTCCGAGGGAAGGCTGCCGATCCTCGCGGGGGGAACGGGACTCTACATTCGTACCTTGCTGGACGGAATCGCGCCGGTGCCCGACATCGACCCCGAGGTGCGTGCCGGAGTGCGCGCCATGCCGACCGAGCAGGCTTATGCGGCACTGGAGGGCGAGGACCCGGACGCGGCGGCAAGGCTTCGTCCGAGCGACACCACCCGAATTGCCCGGGCGCTGGAGGTCGTACGGTCCAGCGGCCGCCCCCTTGGGGGCTGGCAGCAAGAGAGGGTCGGCGGGATCGGCGGCCTGATCGATCTGCGCCCGCTGATCCTGCTCGGCCCGCGCGACTGGCTCTATGCGCGCTGCGACGCCCGTTTCGAGATGATGCTGGGGGCGGAAGGCCTCGCCGAGATCGAGGCGCTGCTCGCGCGCGACCTTTCCCCCGCCCTCCCCGTCATGCGCGCGATCGGAGTGCGTGAAATCGCGGCCTATTTGCGCGGCGAGACCAGTCGCGACGAAGTGCTCGCTGCCGGCCGCCAGGCGACCCGCAACTATGCCAAGCGCCAATATACCTGGTTCCGCCACCAGCCACCGGCGGACTGGCCTCGCTTCACGGATGCGCTCGATTGCGGCGCCATGGCCGATGCCCTAGCGCTCCTGCAGCGCGGGAGGGCGTGATGAAGGTTTTCCGGGACGACGACATCGATCTGGCGCTGATTCGCGGCCGGCGGGTGGCGATCGTTGGCTATGGCAATCAGGGCTGCGCTCAGGCGCTAAACCTCAGGGACAGCGGCGTCGCCGAGCTTCGGGTCGCACTGGCCGAGGGGTCGAAGAGCCGCGAGCGGGTCGCCGCAGACGGCCTTGTCGCCGCCGAGGTCGCCGAGGCCGCAGCCTGGGCGGACGTCATGATGATTCTCGCTCCCGACGAGAGCCAGGCGGACATCTACCGCGAGTCCATCGCTCCGCACCTTCGCGAAGGCGCGGCCCTCGGCTTCTCGCACGGCCTCGCAATCCGCTTCGGACTGATCGAGCCGCGCGCCGACCTCGACATCTTCCTGGTCGCGCCCAAGGGCCCTGGGACTGCCCTTCGCCAGCTCTATACCGAAGGGCGCGGAATGGTGGCGCTGTTCGCGGTCCATCAGGACTCGACCGGCGACGCCGAAGCGCTCGCTCTCTCCTACGCCGGGGCGATCGGAAGCGGCCGCGCCGGGATTCTCGCGAGCAGCTTCGCCGAGGAATGCGAGGCCGACCTGTTCAATGAGCAGGCGGTGCTGTGGGGAGCGATCCCGGAGCTGATCCAGGCCGGCTTCGACACGCTCGTGGAGGCTGGCTTCTCTCCGGAAGTCGCCTATTTCGAATGCCTCACCGAAGTGAAGCTTCTCGCCGACCTAATCTACGAGCGCGGCATCGCCGGAATGCGCGAGGCGATCTCGACCACCGCCCGGTTCGGCGCGATGGAAGGCGGCCCGCGCATCGTCACCGACGAGACCCGAGCCGAGATGCGCCGGATCCTGGCCGAGGTGCGCGAGGGAAAGTTCACCCGCAAATTCGTCGCCGAGGCAAGTCGGGGCCATGCGCGAATGGAGGCCTGGACCGAGGCCGCCAAGGCTCACCCGATCGAACGGGCCCGGGCGGAGGTCAAGAAGCTCGGCGCCTAGGCTGCCTTCGTGTGAAGGCGCGCGAAACCGCTGAACTGGGCGCGCAGGTTCGGGTCGGCGATGTTCGCCGTCAATTGCTCGACCAGCGCGACCAGGTCGCCCTCCGCCGCCGCGTGGCCTTCGTAGAAAGCCATCGACCATTGGCCGAACGCCCGCTCCTCGATCGGCTTCGTCGCGAGCGACACGAAGGCGAAGTGGCGCGGATCGTTCTGGATCCGGGCGTAGGTGGCGAGGACGGCCTGGTCGGGCCCCTCCAGCACCTGAAGGAACCTCTTGCCGCCCGAAACGAGAAGCCCGGTGACCCCGCAGCGCTGATTGTTGCGGCGCGAGGCGGCGAGGATGTCGTCGAGCAGCGCCCGATCGACCGGCTGGCGCGAGGTGCTGATATAAGCGAGCTGAAGCATGAGACGGCGAGTCCTTTCGCAGCTGCGCTAGCCGCGAAGCACCAAAATTTGCTTAAGTGTCACTTCCGCCCGAACAGTTTCTCGACGTCGTTGAGGGCAAGCTTCACCCAGGTGGGTGCACGATAGCAAGGGTGGCCCAAGACGAGCACTCGATCATTCATAGAGGGTCGCGGCCGTGAGGACGTCCGCCACGTGCCTCCAAGGGTTCTGCTGTGCCGGTTCGTTCCAATCCCGCGCCCAAGCTTCCATCGCCTCAAGAAAGTCCGGAAGAGTGACATTCTCCCAGCCTACCGCGCGTTCAGGATCGGCGAGTTCGGCCCGCAAGTGCCGAACGTAGCTCGCGAACGAAATCTTATCGTGGACTTGGTCACGCTCCATCGCAGGAGAATGTCCGCGATAATCGAAGTCCGCAACGGTTGAGAGCAGATCTCGGGCGAGCGGCCTCACCTTCTGCCGAAAAGTTTCTCCACGTCCGACATGGATAACTTCACCCAGGTCGGCCGCCCGTGATTGCACTGGCCGCTGTGGGGGGTGACCTCCATCTCGCGGAGAAGCGCATTCATCTCGGCGACCGACAACAGGCGGCCGGCGCGGACCGAGCCGTGGCAGGCCATGGTTGCGGCGACGAGGTCGAGACGCTCCTTGAGGCTCAGGGCGGTGTCGAAAGCGGCGAGCTCGTCGGCAAGGTCGGTGACGAGCCCGCGGGCGGAGCTGCTGCCGAGCAGTGCCGGCACCGCCCGGACGAGGATGGCGCGCGGACCGAACCGCTCGAGCTCGAGACCGAATTCGCCAAGCTCTCCAAATCGCTCCTCGAGGCGGTCGCAGGCGGGCTCGTCGAGCTCGACGACCTCGGGAAGCAGGAGCGCCTGCCGCGCCACCCCGCCATTGGCCATGGCCCGGCGCATCCGCTCCAGCACCAGCCGCTCGTGGGCGGCATGCTGGTCGACCAGCACCAGGCCATCCTCGGCCTCCGCCACGATATAGGTTGCGGCGACCTGGCCGCGGGCGACCCCGAGCGGGAAGTGTGGGTCAGGAGCCGCTTCATGCACCGGCTCGGCGCGGCCCTGTGGAAGGAAGTCATTATGCCTCTCGGCGACCCCTCCGCTTGTCACCCCCGGGAAAGCCGGGGCCCAGTTTCCTTGACTGGGAGCAAAACTTCCCTGGGAGAAGTGATGGAAGGCCGCGGGATTTTCGCCTTCGCGGGAATGACCTGGTGAGGAGCTCCCCGGCTGCCACATCGCCATGGCATCGACATTGGCGAGCTGGGCGCTCCGGAAGCCGGCCTCGTCGAGCGCGTGGCGGAGCCCACCGACGATGAGACCGCGGATATGGGCGGGATCGCGGAAGCGGACTTCGGTCTTCGCCGGGTGGACGTTGACGTCGACCTCCTCGCCCGGGAGGTCGATGAACAGCGCGAGCAAAGGGTGGCGGTCGCGGGCGAGAAGGTCGGCATAGGCGCCGCGGACCGCGCCGATCAGAAGCCGGTCCTTCACCGGCCGGCCGTTGACGAACAGATATTGGTGGTCGGCGACTCCGCGGTTGAAGGTCGGCACCCCCGCCACTCCGCCGAGCCGCGCGCTGCCTCGGACATGGTCGATCGGAACGCTGTTCGCGACGAGGCCGGGATCGGTGAGCGCTGCGACCCGTGCCGGCCGGTCCTCGCCGGGCGCCACCGAGAATATTCGGCGCCCGTCATGACTCAGTGAAAAGCCGACGTCCGGCCGAGCCATAGCGAGCCGCTTAACGACGTCGACGCAGGCACCATATTCGGCGCGGGCCGAGCGAAGGAACTTGCGCCGTGCCGGAACCTTGCCGAACAAGTCCTCGACCGTGACCCGGGTTCCGGGCGGAAGCGCAGCCGGCCCCTCCCCCTCGACCTGGCCATGATCGCGCGCCAACCGCCAGCCATCAGAACCGCGAACGCGGCTTTCGAGGGTAAGCCGGGCGACGCTCGCGATGCTCGGAAGCGCTTCACCGCGAAAACCCAACGTCGCAACGCTCTCCAGATCGGCCGTGGGGAGCTTGGAAGTGGCGTGACGCTCCAATGCGAGAGCCATTTCCGGGGGCGCCATGCCACACCCGTCATCGACCACTTCGATACGGTCGATGCCGCCGCCGCGCAGAGAGATATCGACCCTCGAAGCCCCGGCATCCACAGCGTTTTCAACGAGTTCCTTGAGCGCGCTCGCGGGCCGCTCGACGACCTCGCCGGCCGCGATTCGGTTGATCAGATCCTCGGGAAGTCGCCGTATTGACATGTCTGGCGTCTCTATAGGAAGCCGGCTCACCCCGCGACCCTTCCACTCACGATTCTGTGGACCGGAAGGCAGCGGACCTCCTATAGGGCGAGAGCAGGTGGGCCGGACTGTCCGGCTTCTTCCGAAACAGGGCGAGTAACCGGACAAGATGGGCGCGTTCGACTTCTTCAAATTTCCGTCCCAGGACATGGCGATCGACCTGGGTACCGCCAACACCGTCGTCTACGTCCGCGGCCGCGGAGTCGTGCTCAACGAGCCGTCCGTGGTCGCGATCGAGACCCTCAACGGCGTCAAGCGGGTCAAGGCCGTCGGCGACGACGCCAAGCTGATGATGGGCAAGACCCCCGACCAGATTGAGGCGATCCGTCCGCTTCGCGACGGGGTCATCGCCGACATCGATGTGGCCGAGCAGATGATCAAGCACTTCATCCAGAAGGTGCACGGCAAGCGTCGTTTCCCGCGCTTCCCGGAGATCGTGATCTGCGTCCCGTCGGGCTCGACCAGCGTCGAGCGGCGCGCCATCCGCGACGCGGCTTCCAACGCCGGCGCCCGCCAGGTGTGGCTGATCGAGGAGCCGATGGCTGCCGCGATCGGCGCCGACATGCCGGTCACCGAGCCGATCGGATCGATGGTCGTCGACATCGGCGGCGGGACGACCGAGGTGGCGGTCCTGTCTCTTCGCGGCCTCGCCTACACCACTTCGGTGCGCGTCGGCGGCGACAAGATGGACGAGGCGATCTCCTCCTATGTCCGCCGCAACCACAATTTGCTGATCGGCGAAGCGACCGCCGAGCGGATCAAGAAGCAGGTCGGAGTCGCCAAGCCGCCGCCCAACGGCGAGGATGGCGACATCGTCCACATCAAGGGCCGCGACCTCGTCAACGGCGTTCCCAAGGAAATCACGATCAACCAGCGGCAGATCGCCGAGGCTCTGTCGGAGCCGGTCGGGACGATCGTCGAGGGCGTTCGGATCGCGCTCGAGAACACCGCTCCGGAACTGGCCGCCGACATCGTCGATCAGGGCATCGTGCTGACCGGCGGCGGAGCTCTGCTCAAGGGTCTGGACGAAGTGCTGCGTGATGAGACCGGTCTCCCGGTCACGGTCGCGGACGATCCGCTGACCTGCGTCGCGCTCGGCACCGGTCGGGCGCTGGAGGAAGAGATCTTCCGCGGCGTCCTGCAGACCGCCTAAGATCGGAGCTTAGCCCCGCTGATGGCGCCTCCCCGCAACCGGCGCCCGGGATCGTCCCGCCGGGCCCAATATGGCCTGTTCTTCGGCTACGTGGTGGCGGTCGGCGGTGTGCTGTTCGCGTTGCTGCTGCTGCTCGTGTCGATCGTCGACCCGCGCGGCTTCGCCGCGATCAAGGGCGCAGCGATGGACGTGACCACTCCGATCAGCTCGGCGGGGCGCTCGGTGCTCCGCGGAGTCACCGACTTCGGCACCGGAATCGGCGACTATTTCCGCGCCGGCAGCCAGAATGCGGAGCTTCGCCAGCGTCTCCAGGCCGCCGAGGCCCAGGCGGTCCAGGCGGAGGCCCAGCGTGTCGATAATCAGCGGCTGCGCCACATGCTTCAGCTGCGCGAGGCGACCACCGACCAGGTCGCGGTCGGGCGAATCGTCAGCTCGTCCTTCGATTCACCACGCCGCTTCGCGATCCTTGCGGTGGGCGCAAGCTCGGGCGTCCGAGTCGGCCAGCCGGTACGGGCGCCGGAAGGGCTGATCGGCCGGATCCTCCTTGCCGGCAGCAATTCCGCGCAGGTCCTGTTGATCGTCGATCCCAGCAGCACGGTCCCGGTGAGACTCGTCCGCGACGGCACGCCCGCGATGGCGGTGGGCCGGGGCGACGGCACCCTTGAGCTGCGCACGCTGGAAGTGGGGGTCAATCCGTTCCGCCGAGGCGACATGCTGGCGACCTCCGGCGTCGGCGGCATCTACCCGCCGGGAATCCCGGTCGCCCAGGTCATCGGGATCCAGGGCGAGGTGACGATCGCTCGTCCGCTCGCCGCTCCGGCCCGGGTCGACTACGCCCTCGTCCAGCCTCTCTATGAGCCTGCGGTGGTCCCGCAGGGCGACGGCGGCACCGCCGACCCGGCGGCCCACGCGCGATGAGCCGGATCGCGGGATCGCAGCGCGCCGTCGCCTATCGCGAATATCGCCGGCGCTTCGTGCCCGTGGCGACGACTGTGATCGCCTGCCTCCTCGGCCTGTTCCCGCTCGTCGTGACGACTCCGCTCGTCCCGGATTTCGGCTTCCTGGTGCTGATCACCTGGCGGCTACTTCGTCCCGAGATCTGGATGCCCACGACGGCATTGTGGCTGGCCGTGTTCGACGACCTCATCTCGCCGCATCCGCTCGGCCAGTCGATGGCGCTTTGGACCCTCACCTTCCTGCTGTTCGACCTGATCGAAAGCCGGGTCGATTATAAGGATTTCTGGTTCGACTGGCTGTTCGCGGCGGGCGCGATCATTCTTCATACATCCGGCGCGTGGTACATCGCGGTGCTGATGAACAGCCCGACTCATTATTCGCTGATGCTCCCGCAGATCGGCCTCTCGATCCTTGCCTATCCCGTGGTCGCTCGAATCGTCCTCGGTCTCGACAGGTGGCGGCTCGCGCGATGAAGAGACGCGGCGCTCCGCTCGTCACCGAACAAAGCCAGACGATCACCTTCACGAGGCGGGCGCTGGTTTTCGCCGGGCTCCAGGGCGGGGTCGGGCTGCTTCTCGCCGGGCGAATGGGCTATATCGCCATCGCCGAGAACGAGCGAAGCCAGGTGCTCGCCGAGGAGAACCGGATCCAGATGCGGCTCATCCCGCCGCGCCGCGGCTGGATCGTGGACCGCAACGGCCACCCGATGGCTCAGAATCGAAGCACGTTCCGGGTCGACCTGCTCAAGGAGCGGATCGAGGACGTCGATTATACGCTCGCCCAGCTGACCCAGCTGCTCGGCCTTCAGCCGACCGACGTGGAGCGAATCCGAACCGAGCTCGACCGCGCCACCGGGTCGCAGCCGGTCGCCGTGGCTGAGAACCTCACTTACGACCAATATGCCGCGGTAACCCTGCGACAGCCGGAGCTTCCCGGCGTGTCGCCGCTTCGCGCCTTCTCCCGCCAATATCCGGCGGGCGCCACCGTCGGCCACCTCCTCGGCTATGTCGGCACCCCCAATCGCGAGGAGTATCTCGCCGCCAACCGCGACCCGCTGATGATCACTCCTGGTTTCAAGATCGGCAAGGAAGGTCTTGAAAAGACGATGGAGAGCCGGCTGCGCGGAGTCCCCGGCGCGGCGCGGATCGAAGTCACCGCGCGGGGCCGGCTGGTGCGCGAGCTCGAGACCCTCCCCGACCGCGCCGGCCAGCCGCTCCAGACCACGATCGACGCGGGCCTCCAGGAATATGCCGGGCGGCGGCTCGGGGAGGAATCGGGCGCCTGCATCGTCATGGACTGCCGCAACGGCAACCTTTTGTGCATGGCCTCGATGCCCGCCTACGACCCCAACGTCTTCACCGACGGAATCAGCCAGCTCGAATGGTCGTTCCTCGCCCAGGACGAGCGGCGTCCGCTTCTGAACAAGGCGCTGAACGGTCTCTACCCGCCCGGGTCGACCTTCAAGCCGAGCGTCGCGATGGCCCTTCTCCAGGCGGGGATCGACCCGGACGAGCGCGTGGTGTGCGGCGGCGGCTACAATCTCGGCAACCGCTTCTTCCGTTGCCTCGGCCGTCACGGCCCGATGACCCTGCACACCGCCATCGCGCGAAGCTGCAACACCTATTTCTACTCGATGGGGCGCCGGGCCGGGATCGATGTCCTCTCGCAGGTCTGCCACCAGATGGGCTTCGGCGAGAAGTTCGAGACCCTGCCGGTGGTGAGCCAAAGCTACGGCACCATGCCGGACGCCGGCTGGAAGCGGGCGCGCTACGAGCGAAGCAGGCGGCTGGTCGAACGGCCCGACTGGACCGAGTCCGACACTCTCAACACCGCGATCGGCCAGGGCTTCGTCATCGTGAACCCGATGCAGCTCGCGATCTCGGCGGCGCGGATCGCCTCGGGACGCAACATCATGCCGCGCCTCCTCCCGGTGAACGGAGCGGCGCCCGAGCCCCTGCCCTGGGCTGCGGACCATTTCGAGGCGGTTCGCGGCGGCATGTGGGAAGTGGTCAACGGCGCAGGCACCGCCGGCCGCTCCAAGCTGCCCTTCCCGGACATCCACATGGCCGGCAAGACCGGCACCGCTCAGGTCCGTCGGATCACCGCGACGCAGCGCGGCCAGGCCGGAACGCCGTGGAAATATCGCGACCACGGCCTCTTCATCTTCTTCGCTCCGACCGAAAACCCGATCTACGCCGGCGCGGTGGTGATCGAGCACGGCCTCGGCGGGGCTAGGGCCGCCGCCCCGGTCGCCAAGGACGTGCTCACCTACCTGTTCGACAAGAACATGGCGCTGGAAGCGCTGCGAGGCTTCGAGGAGCAATGGGGCGGGACTCTCGCCGAGCGCACCGCCCGCCGCGCCGAGGCGTGGGCGGCCGCCCGCCGCTCCGGCCACACTCCGCCCTCGACGTGAGGAAGCTTTACTAGATGGCCCTTCCTCTCGTCCCCCGAGCGATCGCGTCCCAGCCATGGGCAGCCTTGCTGTCCGCGGCATTCCTCGCCGGATTCGGCTTTACCACGCTCTATTCCGCAGCCGGCGCCAGCCTGCTTCCCTGGGCGCTTCCCCATGCCGCGCGTTTCGGCGTGTTCCTGGGCCTTGCCTTCGCCATCTCCTACGTGCGGCCGAGCTGGTTTCGCGACGTCGTGCCCTATGCCTATGTCGGCGTGATGATCCTCCTGATTGTCGTTCTGGCGGTGGGAGCGGTGCGCGGGGGCGCTCGGAGCTGGCTCGACCTTGGGCCCCTCCGACTCCAGCCGTCGGAGCTCATGAAGCCGATCCTGGTGATCGCTCTTGCGACCTTCTACTCGACCATGCCGCCGCGCCATATCCGGACGCTCGGTGCGATCTGGCCGGCGGGGGTGATGATCGGGATTCCGGTCGTCGTGATTCTGGTCCAGCCCGATCTCGGCACGTCGTTGCTCCTGACCTTCTCCGGAATCACGACGATGTTCCTCGCCGGCCTTCCGCTCAGGTGGTTCATCGGCGGCGGACTCGCGGTCGGATTGTCGGTGCCCGCCATTTTCCCGTTCCTGATGCCCCACCAGCAGAAGCGGATCCTGATCCTTCTCGATCCCACCCAGGATCCGCTCGGCGCCGGCTATCACATCACCCAGTCGACGATCGCGATTGGTTCGGGCGGAATCACTGGCCAGGGCTATCTCAACGGCACCCAGAGCCATCTCAACTTCCTTCCCGAGCAGCATACCGACTTCATTTTTGCCGCGATGGCGGAGGAATGGGGACTACTCGGCGGCATCGCGGTTCTGATCGGCCTTGGCGTCCTTTTGCGCTGGGGCATCCGAGTCGCGATGCAATCGAAGGGCCGTTATGAGATGCTCACCGCTGGGGGCCTCACCTCGATCATCTTCTTCTACGCGGCGATCAATCTGATGATGGTGATGGGCCTTGCGCCGGTCGTCGGAATCCCGCTGCCGCTCCTGTCATACGGGGGAAGCGCGATGATGACGGTGATGATCTGCATTGGCCTGCTGATGGGCATCGACCGGCAGAACCGTCGCGACAGGGACCGCCGCCGCGGACTCTGAGGCCCGGATCGCAGATCGGCCGCTAGACTGCAGAAGGAGTGTTGCATTCCGCCCCGGAGCCCCCTAAGTGGCCCTCCTCCCGGACGCATAGCTCAGTTGGTAGAGCAGCTGACTCTTAATCAGCGGGTCCCAGGTTCGAGCCCTGGTGCGTCCACCACTTTCCCATTGAAAGAAAACGGAAATCCGGCCAGCCAGGGGCTGGTGGGGCACCCGTTTGCTGCCTTGGGTAACGCTGGGGGTAACAGCGGTCAGCTGATGATAGATTTTCGCTACTAGTGGCCCTACTCTTTCCCGTCGAAAGATACCGAAGAGAGTCACATGGCGGATGATGAACAGCCACCTCAGATCGAGCACACCACTCGCGCCGTCGAACTCGTCACCATATTTCAGACCTTAGCCGACCGCCCGAACGCGCATTTGGATGACGCTTGGGCAAAGATGCTTGGGGTCCGAAAATCCTCGTTCGAGTTTTACACCTCGATTGCTTCTGTGGCGCGCTCCGTCGCCGAGTTGGAGGCGGAAATTATGGGGAGCCATCTTCGACCGGCTAGCAAGACCGAATATCAGAAAGCCGTGAAGCGATTGGCTGCCTATGTGCAGGTTGAGCAAATACGCTCCCTGACAGTGGACCATCTCAAAACTGAGACTGATGCTTTCCGGCTCCTCACTCTCCTGGACGATGTTCTGGCTCCCAATGCCAATCGGGAAATCCCTCGCTCTACTCTAGAGGAATGGGACCAGACGCTGGAAAAGCTTACCGCGGACGCGGAGGCCGCGTTTGCGGATGAGGCGCTTCGGAAATTCGTAGTCTGGCAGCTATCTCACCTCCGTTGGGCGATCCAAAATTTCGATTTTCTCGGAATCGACGGGTTATCGCGAGCCTACGGGGCGGTCGCAGCCGAACTGGCGCGAAGCCAGAGCATGAAGGGTGCCCAAACCGGTGAGGCACGCAAGTGGTACACGAAAGCGAAGAAGCCGCTCCTGGCGGTGGGCGTCGCCATTGCCGCGACGAGTGCCGTTGTTCAGCAAGCCGACAACCTCCTAACCCACGGCGGTCACATCTATGAAGTGGTGACCGGACAGGCGGATGACAGCGACACCAATAAGGGCTGATGGCCAACCAACCCGCCTGTGGCTGCTCAGGCCTGGTCCGGTAAAGGGTCGAGGATGTTAATGATCTTCTCCACCCGCTCTGACAGCAGGTTGGCCCAGCGGGTGCTGCGCTCCATCACCTCAATAGGGATGGTGTCTATTGCCAGCTCCCCCAGCTTCACTGCCTCAAAGGCAGCAAACACGATCCTATCGGACTCAGATTTCAGGAAGCCCCTGCAGCTTGCATGGGCAACAGTGTTCCTGGGTGAAACCTGTTTCGCATAGGATTTCCTGATGGCCCTAATCGTGGGCACCAGCTCATCAGCCCCTTCCATCGCATAGAGCCGCTGGAGCTTGAGGAGCTTGCTCTGGGCATCTGAGCGGCCCAGCAGGATGGCTGTTTTGTCGGGGGCCAGGCCAAATTTAGCCGCCACCCACTGCGATAGCATCCCATCCAGGTGGGCCCAGGCAAGGATGAGGTCCAGCATCGCATCCCTGGCAGCCTCGCTGAGCCCGCTGCGGTCCAGGTCGGCTATGTCGAAATGTGCCATGGCCACATGCTACGGGCCACTGATGGGTTGCACCAGTGGCCCTAGCGGGTGGGGCAGTGAGGCACCTGCGGGGTAGGCTCACTGCCCCTCAGCGCGCGATGGGGCCTGCCATCGCGCGGCTGATCTTAGGCCGGAAGCTGGAGCAGCCGGATAGCGTTGGGATCGAGCACACCGCCGCCCACCCGCTTGGTGCAGTAGAACATGACGTAGGGCTTGTTGGTGTAGGGGTCGCGGAGCACCCGCATCCCCAGCCGATCATTGATCAGGTAGCCCGCCTTGAAGTCACCAAAGGCGATGGCAGGCGCGCCAGCCACAGGGCCAGGCATCCCCTCATCAATCTCCACTGGACGGCCCAGGAGCAGGGACGGCTGGCCAGCGATCAGGCTTTCGCGCCAGATCAGGTTGCCATCGGCATCCTTGAGCTTGGTGAGAAAAGCAGCCGTGAGGCTGGACATGAGCCAGGTAGCGTTCTGGCGATAGGGCGCTGCCAGGCCATACATGAAATCAATGAGGCCATCGACGGTGATGGCAGATGTGGTGACGTTCAGCGCACCCCCAGGATGGGTGGCCTCATTGGCTCCACCTTCCACATAGGTGAGGAGGCCAGCAGGCTTGTTCACCCCATCGCCAGAGAGGAAGGCGATGCCCTCCTGCCTGTTGAATTCCCGCTCAATCGCCTGCCCCAGCCAATGCTCCACATTGATTGCAGCGTCATCCAGGAGCCGCTGAGTGGCAGCCGGATTGGCGTAAACCTCGCCAGTGGCAAAGGTGATGGGAGCCAGGGAGGCGCTGGTGGTGGCGGGGCGCGGAGAGGTTTCGCCCACCCAGCCTGAGCCCCAGGTGTCAGTGTTCCAGATCGTGGAGTAAGCCCCCACGCTGGTGCTCACCACAGTGGCCAGGCGGCGCATCGGAGAGGTTGCGCGCTGCGCTTCCGCAATGCGGCGATCCCACTCCACCGGGGCCAGGTAGCCACCCGTCGAATTGTCGCCCACGCTCATTGCGGCCTGGATGGTGGCGCGCTCGCCAGAGGCGTTTGCGGCCCTCAGGAATTCGTCACCCTCGCCCCGACGAAAGTAGGAGGCAAAGATGCGGTTGTATTCTGGATCGACGCTGAGGCCGCTGCCAAAGACTGGATCAGAATAGTCGCTGCCCAGACCAAGCGCCTGAGCCTCAGAGCGGCTCATCTGAGCCTGCAGCGCCGTCTCCATCACATCCAGGCGGCGATCATGCCGATTTTGGAATTCGGTGAATTCGGACTGGATGCGGCGCAGCAGCGCGTTCGCGTCATTGTTGGCGCGGACGGTGCCGCAAAGTGCGCGGGGCGCAGCCGTGGCAGCCAGGACAGCAAGGGTGCGGGTGCTCATCGAAAATCTCTCCTCTGTTGGGAGAGGGGTGGGCCATCGCGGATTTGGAAAAATCGGTTTACGAAATTCCCGCGAAATAATTTTGAGGCGCGGCGTGGATCAGCCCTCCGATGATGAGCTGCCCGAAGATTGGGAGTCCTTCTTTGCTCCCAGGGAGTGGCCGGAATGGGTGGAGCTAACCCCAGAGCGGGTGGCCATCATCAATCTGCAGGACTGTGCGGAGCAGCTGGAGCGAAGCGCCGCTGAGCCCATCCGCATGGCCCTTGCTGCCAAGGCGGCGCACCTGGCCATGCAGGCAGCCCTCACCGCCGCCCTGGCTGGCTCAGCGAACATCGGCGCGCATCCTCAGAAGCTAAGAGAAAAGTGGCTCAGCTACCTGGAGGATAGAGGCTCAGGGGCTGTGGAGAGGCCAGACAGCGACCGCGTGATGGCCTTTTCCGATCTGCTGAAACAGGCCTTGGCTGCACCTCTGCAATGGAGCGGCAAACCGCTGGAGGTAACGGATGAGCAGCACCAGCTGTTGGACCGGCTAAGCGAGGTGCGGCACGGCTTTGAGCACCCCAAGCAGGCCACTTGGTCCATTGAGCCTGCCTGGATTGCTGAAACCATCCCCGTTGCCGCACACCTTTCGGTTCAGCTGCTGGAGGTGGTGTTTCACCACCTAGAGCCGGGGGAGATTGAGCAGTTGCAGCGCACGGCTGAGCGCATCGCCGCCCTGTGCGAGCCTGCTCCGCTCTAGCCTTCCAAGTCCTTGCGCCGTTCAAGCTCCTCCCTCAGCTCATCGTTCCTGAGCTTTGTCAGGCGTATGGACTCCATCAGGTAGAGCGTCGTTTCGAGAGAGCCACCTGACACGATGGAGGCGGCGAATTCGGACTGAGCCTCCCGATATTTGCGGAACGCTTCCTGAGCGTTGTTCAGGGTCTCGTTCTCTTTCTCTGAAAGGAGGATGCTCAGCGTTAATTCGGTTTCGCCCAACGTGGCCTCTGCAACGTTCAAAGCTGCATTTGCCCTAGCCCCTAAATAGGCGCTGATTTGATAGCGTGGAGGAACATCGGAGAAGTAGTCCTCCTGCTCTTTCGGCTTAAGTTCGGTAAGCTCTAAACTATCGACGGGCTTACCTTTAAGATAGGCCTCAACGGCATTTATATCTTTAACATCAATGCCATGCTGCTTCATCAAACTAAGCATCTGGGTTGCAGTGTGACTTACGGTAGCTCGCTGAACGAGTGATCCGCCAAACAGGTAGTGGCGAAACAGAAAACCAACCGCTGCGAGGACTAGAAGCAGGATCGGGATTAAGATTGGAAGCAGCTCTTTCCACGTCATCAGCCGGCCACCCCCTGCCCTCTCCTGATCCTCAGGAGCCTAGCATATCGGCCAGTCAGCAGAATTTCCAATTCAGCCGCAATGGCCAGCCGTTCGGCCCGCTGATCGTGCGGAGCCAGGTAGCGGCCTGCACGGGCTCTCAGGCGCTCAATTCGCCGCTCAATGAACGCTGCTGAGGTGTCGATATCTGGACAGGTGGCCAGCCTCACCACGGGCCCAGGTTTCGTTTGCAGCTCTAGCTCAGCCAGGGCGGCGATCATGGGATCATCACCCCTCTCCAGCTCCAGCATCAGCTCAGCGACCACCTGGGCAGCCACGACGCGCGCCTTGGCCTGGATGGTGCCAGGCACCAGCGCAGCCGCCTCCCTCACCGCCTGGGCTTCCAGGTGAGGCCTGGCAGGGCGGGCCATGGCCATGGGCAGGCCGCACATTGCGCGGGGGAGGATCACAGCTGGGGCTGCTCCAAAGCTCACTGCACGGTTTCGGGCTGGGCCATTTGCCGCTCCAGCACATCAATTCCGCTGCGCAGCCAGGCCAGGGCAGCCACTGGATCAGCGCCGTTCAGCACGTGGGCCAGATCATAGGCGCTGTAGAGCGCAGCAATCGCCACATCCTCAGAGGTGATGCCCCGCTGATGGAATTGGGCAGCCGCCTTCTGATTGATCCTCCTGCACATTTCGATGGCTTGCAGGCTCACATCCTCATCGTTCTTAGTCATGCTCTCTCTCCTCAGTGCAGCTTGGGCTTGTTGATCAGGCCATCATCGTCAGGCGCATCATCCTCGTAACCCTTGGCCAGGGAGCGGCGCTTGGCAGCTGAGCGGCTGTCGCCATGCTCGCCCCTGCAGTGGATGCCCAGCGAGCGGCGCAGCGCCAGGATCGTGCCCTGGAGGGATGTGATGATCCCGGTGCGAGGATTTGCGGCTATCCGTCCTGAGGGCTGCGTGATCACCAGGCCCTCCTGGCTCAGCAGGCGGCTCTGCTCATCCACATCAGCCATGTTCCCAGCCAGGATGGCCACCATGGAAATCTTGTGAGGCGTCAGCTCACTTTTGGCGAATTCCTCAGTGGCATCATAAAAATGGGTCAAGCCCTGCTCAGTCAGCTTCACATGGGCAGGCGGCGCGATCGTGCGATCAGCGGAGCGCAGCGCCTTAGTTTTGGCTTCCACGCTGTCAGCCCTGGGGCGGCGCTGCTGGGTTTTGGATTGTGCCATCAAAAATCTCCCGATTTTGGCATTTGCGGTTTTTCCGTGGACCGCCGCCGCTCCCCGTCAGAGGCCCCCTGAACTTTCGGGCACCCCCTCCCCTCAGGACCTGTGTGGATCAGCTCGGCGTAACATTTGGAGCAGAGGCTGATCAGCAGCTGCACCTTGGGCCAGCCAGCCATCAGCTTTGGAGCAGGAACCAGCTCGGCCACCCGCTCGGCATTGAGCGTGACCCCATTGCAGCGGCAGCTGGCGCACTCAGAGTGGACGCGCAGCTTGTGAGCTGCCCAGCTCCTCAGCGATGCCGATGGAGCGCGGACGCTGCTAACCACCCCAGGACCAAGGTGGCGATGCGGCAAACAGGCGTGCGCGCGGCTTGGCAGGCTGGGTGCAGAATTTCCCACTTCCCATTTCCCGCCCCCCTGTTTCGGGGTTTCAGCTCTCTCCCTTCCTTCCCTTACTGATTTCCCGGAAACCCCATTTTTGGGGGGTGGGAAATGGGAAGTGGGAAATTTCTCAGAAGGCATCTTGAACCTCCTGCAGAGCTGAAATCAGGTGGTTCCGCACCAGCTCGGGCCACTTTTCACCGGGCAATGGATCAAAGTTGAGGGCCACGGCCTGCTTGACGCCTCCGACTATGATTTTCTGATCACCGGCCCTCACTCTGAGCCCAGCAGCTGCCAAGCCCTTGCGGATGGCCTGCTCGTTCTCCATCCGCCAATCTCCGATGCTGAGCCCCAGGTGCTCTGCCAGGCGCTTGCGAACGCTGGACACGGTGACAATGGCGCGCCGGGGAGGATCAGCGTTCCCCATGTCCACCAGCGCCTCTCCAATGTCCCTGATCAGTCGCTGGCGCTCAGGGATGCTGGAGTCGATCAGCTCGGATTTCCGGCAGGTAAGCGGCGCAATCTCCCCTGGCTCGACAAAGCGGCCCTCGCCACGCTCCTCAAACGAGTGAGCCCAATGGGAAATGT
This sequence comes from Pseudomonadota bacterium, assembly GCA_023416515.1. Taxonomy (GTDB): domain Bacteria; phylum Pseudomonadota; class Alphaproteobacteria; order Sphingomonadales; family Sphingomonadaceae; genus Allosphingosinicella. The sequence continues at coordinate 22,133 of JAEZHP010000041.1, forward strand.
AACCAAGGCCCCCGCTCCTCAGCCACTGGTGGAATAGGCGGAACCTCTCTTTGCTCCACGGCACCTCAGTGACTTTTGGAACAAGCCAGCGCCGATCTGAGCTTTCGAGCTTCAAGGCGGCTGGAGAATTGGAGCAGAGGACGAAATGGCACCAGTTAGGCTGGCTGTATGTCGCCTGGTGCTTGACGTTCACCTCAATCGCATCATCCGAAACGTAGGGCTTGAGCTTATTGTAGGCCTTCCAGCTGTGCCCCTGATAAATCTCCCCCACCACGATCAGGCGCTTGTTGGCCACCCAGCCGTTGAATTCTGAACCAGTGATCATGGCTTCGCCTGGGAAGCTGGCATTATGCCTGCCAATCAGATCAGCCAGAATGTTGCCCAGGGTGGATTTGCCCGTCCCCTGAGCCTCGCTCATCAGCAGGAGGCCAAACAGCATCCTGGTGGCAGGCTGAGCCACCAAGGTGGCAATCCAGCGCCGCACCTGCTCCCGGTCCAGGTCAACGGGGAACAGGTAGGCCAGGAAGTCATCCCACGGGCCCGTGTCGCCCTGCAGCGGCCTGATGCTGCTGCCCTCATAGAGGTTCACGGCCAGGAGCCCCTGAGCCTCTTTGATCACCTTGCCTTCTTTGGCAGGGTTGTAGGTGAGCTTGCTGATGGCCCCGCTGTAGTGCTTCTGCAGCAGCCCCGCTGTGTTGGCCACATGGCTAAACGGGCGCACAGATCCGTTGAATTTTGGAACAGAGAGGATGTGCCTGGGCAGCTCCAGGTTCACCACCACATCCTGCTCCTCGATCCAGGCCCACTGCTCAGCGAAAACCTGCCTGATCCCGTGGACCGTTTTGGGCCTGCCATTGTCTCCGATGATCTGGAATTCGTCAGTGGCCCAGGTCGCTGGCTGCAGCATCTTGGGCAGCGGCTCTCCGATATATTGCCCCTCTGGGCTGAACATCCGCGCGGGCCAGGCATCAGCCAGATCAAAGGCAGCTGGCCAGTTTTCATCGAAGATCACAGCGAAGGTGGGACAGCGGAAATGCGCGCTGATTTTGGGCACCACGGCTTTGCCAGCGGCGTCATTGTCAGGGATGATTACCACCCGTTTCCACGGCATGGCAGCAAGCCTGGACCAATCGCTGCGCTCGAGCGCGTGAACACCACCCAGCCAGCCGATGTGGCAACCCCAGCGCATTTCCTCCAGCCAGGGGAAGCCATCGGCGGGCTCACCCCCGCTGATCATGCGGCGGATTTTGGAGGCGGGCTTGGCCCCTTCGTGGATGAATAGGGTGCTGCTGCTGTCCCTGGCACTCTCCAGACCATAGAACGGCATGGGGCCCTCAGGCTCCATTTTGCGCCACTCGCCATCGCTCCAGTAGGTCCAGGGAATGTATGCCTTTCCCCCATGCTGAAGCTCCACCCGCTGCTGGATCATCACCACCTGGCCCTCAAAATCGCGGCAAACAAAGCAGGTGCGATCATCCAGAATCACGCCTGGAGGCAGATCAGAGCGCACGGCGGCAAGCAGCTGCTGGGTGGGCATCTCAGCGGCGCGATATTCCTCAGCGATGGCGTCTGCCTCAGCCTTGCTGGGAGCATCCACCTGGCCCTGGAGGCTCATCGAGCCATCACCATTGAACCTGATGCTGCCTACGGCCTTGGGATATTTGCCCTCTATCCTCTGGACGGTGGCGCGCCGGAAATTGACGGCCTTCGCCCCCACCCGCCTGAGGTAGGCAGCCACCAGGGGCAGCTCATCCAGGGATTGGATTAGCATCAGCGGGCATCCCGCTCCGCGAGCCTGGTTTCAATCCAGGCTTGGATTTCATCAGCGGACCAGGCGATTGCCGCACGGCCAATTTTGATGGGTCTTGGAAATGTCGGGTCGGCGTAGATCGCAGAGCGACTGCGGCGGGTTAGCCCGATCACCTCATTGAGCTTAAGCAGCTGGGTCACAGTTGGTTGTCCTCTCGTCCAAGGAGCAACCGAGCTATTTATTTGGATATTTTTGATCAATAGCAGCTAAATCCAAGACTTAGCAGCTCACTCCATAAGTGATCATGTAAGTTTTAGAGTATGCAGCCGAGTCGGGCAGCACAGAGATTTTTCGGTGGCAAAGGCGCGCCATTGATTTTGGACTGATTACCCTGGAGCGTCCGCGCCTCTTACTTTTGGCGCAACTGCCCCAGAAATTATTTTCGGAAATGCGATGAGTCGAGTGCTCAGGCAGCTTTGCTGGCCAGCTCCACCACGTTCCCGCGCTCTTTGCCCGCTACAATGCGCTCCAGCTCAGCAGCCCAGGCGTCCAGGGCAAACCGCTTCTCATCGGAGAAATGGTGGCGCTGATACACCCCAGCCAGACCACCCCTGGTGCCTGAGATATGGTTCAGCACTGCCTCAGTCACCTCCAGTCGGATGCCCAGGCGCTGCAGGCCGGTGGCCAGCGTTCGCCTGATATCGTGCATTGTGGCGCGCTCCAGAGGCCGCTCCAGCTTGCCCTCAACAGCCGTAAGGATGCGCTCCCAAGCCTTGCTGAAACCGCTGGGGCCATTCTGAGGGCGCGAGCGCGCGGGGAACAGCTTGGGGCTGCCCTCCAGCTCGGGGATGGTCTCCAGGATGGCTACGGCAGCTGCCGACAGGGGCACCAAGTGAGCCTTGCCGTTTTTGGCGCGGTCACCTGGCACCGTCCACAGCTTGGCTTTCAGATCGAATTCCGCCCGATCAGCGTTGAACACCTCATCCCGGCGCTGGCCAGTGAGGATCAGCAGCTTGATCCCAGGGCCCCAGGGCAGCGGCTCAGCATCAGCCACCTGCCAGAGCGCCTGCAGCTCATCATCGCTCAGCACCCGCTCCCTGGATTTCGGCTTATCAGGCTTCCCTGCGTCCCTGCAGGGATTGGCCTGGAGCCGATCCAGGCGCGGCATGGCCCAGGTGTAGAAGGCACTGAGCTGGGCAGCCACGTTGCGGGCCATCACAGGCGTTTCCCGCACACCGCCTTTGGCCACCTTGTCGATGAGCCGCCGCACCTCAGCTCGGGTGATGGCATCGGCCATGCGGTCGCCAATCTCAGGCAGGATGTGCCGCTCAAAGATGCGCACAATCTCTTTGCCCGAACGCTTCTTGTCGGCCTTGGCCTTTCTGTAATCCTCAAAGAGGTTGCGAACGGTGGCTACCGCCGCCCCACCCTTTTGCCGCACGATGGGCGCGCCACCTGCCTCAATGTCATTGAGCAGCGCGCGGGCTTTGGTGCGCGCATCAGCTAGGCCGAAGCGGGGCCCATACTTTCCCAGGGTGAGGTTGCGCAGCTTCCCGCCAACCCGCTTGCGCATGATGAATGATGGAGCCCCGCTGGCTCCCACTCGCACACGCAGCCCAGGCACCAGGGCATCGGACACCTCCAGCCTGCCATTTGATGGAGCTTTCAGGCCTTTGATTTTGGTGTCCGTGAGCGTCACTGCAGCTGCCATGGGAGCCTCCTGAAATACGATCAGCGGGCCCCGCGAGCGTTACCCTGGGTAACACCTTGAGCAGGATGCACATGGAAAAGCAAGGATCAGGATGGACTAACAAACTCCAGAATTCAGCCATTTAACACTGGCTTGGATGCGCTGGGACCTCCTGATTTAAAACTCTTAATCAGCGGGTCCTAGGTTCGAGCCCTAGTGCGTCCACCACCTTCCCTCAGACAGACAGCCTCGCCCCTGATCTAGCGGGGCTCCGAGGCGCATAGGCGTCAGCCCCGAGCCTTTGTCTCGTCGTCTTGCACGACACATCCACGAGCGCCCCAGCCGGCCAATATCGTGGCCAAGTCCTGGCGCTCGAGCGAGACTGGGCCCGGCATCGCCGCGGGAGTGCCGGAAAATCGCGGTGCCGGCGCCGGCTGTCGGACTCCGCCGACTTCGCAATAGATCCCGCGAGCGGCCATGTGCGGGTGCGCGGCGGCTTCGTCGGGGTCGAGCACGGGGGCGAAGCAGGAGTCGCTGCCTTCGAGAAGAGCACACCATTCGTCGCGCGTGCGGGTCGCGAACAGCTCGCTGAGGCGGGCGTTCAGCGCCGGCCAGCGCGACCGGTCGTAGCCGTCGGCGAAATCCGGGTCCTTTGCGAGGCCAAGCTTTTCGAGCAGGAGTTGGTAAAATCGCGGTTCGATCGCCCCGACCGAGACGAAGCCGCCGTCCGAGCAGCGGTAGGTCGAATACCAATGCGGTCCGTCGAGCATGCTTGATCCGCGCTCGTTGACCATCTGGCCGGCGGCGCGGAGGCTCATCAGCAGGGTCATCATATGGGCGCTGCCGTCGACGATCGCCGCGTCCACGACCTGCCCCCGCCCCGTCTCTCGCGCGCTCCTCATGGCCGCGAGAAGCCCGACCGCCAGATAGAGCGCGCCGCCGCCCACGTCGCCGACCAGGGTAGGCGGGCTCATCGGCGGCTCACCGGACTGGCCAGAATACCAGAGCGCTCCCGACAGGCCGATATAGTTGATGTCGTGGCCCGCGGCCTGGGCGAGCGGCCCCTCCTGTCCCCACCCGGTCATTCGCCCGTAGGCGAGGCGCGGGTTGAGCGCGAGGCAGGTGTCCGGACCGAGCCCGAGCCGCTCCATCACGCCCGGCCGCATCCCTTCGATCACGGCGTCGGCATGCGCGACGAGCTGGAGCACGGTCTCGATCCCGCGCGGCGACTTGAGGTCGGCGGCGACCCGGCGCTTGCCGCGGTTGAAGATTGCGGCCGGACCAAGGTCCATGGCCTGCGCGTCCGGAGCGGCCCGCTCGACCAGAACGACGTCCGCACCGAGGTCGGCGAGCAGCATTCCGCAAAAGGGCGCCGGGCCGATGCCGGCGATCTCGACGATTCGAAGCCCCGCCAGCGGGCCGCCGCGGGATTTCGGCATGTCGCTCATTGTGGTCGAGCTTAGCTGCGCGCCGACTGCCGATCCAGCGGCATCGCAGCGCCGCCCGCCCTTCGTCAGGCGGCGGGCGGGTAGATATAGACCTTGCGCTGCTCGACCAGCCGGATCGGCGCCGGGCGCCAGAACACGAAGTCGAGCTGGACCGTATAGGTCATGTTGATCTGGGCCCAGTTGGCACCGTTGTCGGCACCATAGGTCACCACCGGCTCGCTGAGGCTGGCCGCCTCGAGGCCGAAGCCGCCGGTGCGCAGCCGCGCCTTGATCGCGTCGTCATTCGGTCTCGGCGAGATGCTCGCGAAACGGGCGCTGTCGGCGACCAAATTCCTGAGGCCGGCGTTGGCAAGATAGACCCTGCCCATCTGCGCCACGCCGACGATGATGATGACGAGGAAAGGCACGACGAGCGCGAACTCGATCGCCGAAGCGCCGCGCTTGTCTCTGCGAAATGTCCTTGCGAGGCGCATCATTGGTACCTCACCGCCGATCGAGCCACGAGCGCCACATTGCCAGCGGAGTCGCGCGCGCCGAGCGGGCTGTAGCGGAAAAACGGGCTGTAGGCCGACGTGATCGCGACCTCGACATAGCGCGCGCGCTGCTGCCCTGCGGGGCAATCCGTCGTCGCCGCCGGCTGCGGAGCCTGGTTGCATTCGAGCCAGGTGTTGACAGTCACCTGGGAGGGGTCCACCCCGGCGCCCGCCACGGCCTCGGTCCGCACGAAATTGAAATCGGTGCGCGAATTGCCGACCTGCACCCGCTCGAGCGCCCGCGCCGCGGCCTGCTGAAGGGACATCCGGGCCGAATAGAGGCTGGCGACGTCGATGAGGCCGAGCAGAACGACCATCAGGATCGGCAGGACCAAGCCCAGCTCCAGGATGCTGGTGCCGCGCCGGTCGCGGCGCAGACCCTGAAGGGCGATGAGCGCGCGTCTCATCATCCCACCAGCCGGACCATCAGGCCGTTGAAGCCCCGGGTCGGCGAGTTGGCCGGGCAGGTGTTGACCAGATTGCTGTTGCCCGAGAAGTTCACTCGGCGGCCGACCAGCCTGAGACACTGGACCTCCAGCCCGGCATTGCCGTTGAAGGTGATCTCGGCCGCCGGCATGTAGAATGATCCGTCGATCCGCGAGCTGGAATTGCCGTTGATCTGCTGGGTGGTCATCGGCGCGCTGCGATGCTGATAGACCAGCACGCCGCTATAGGGCCCGCTGGACGGCGCCGTGAGATTGAGCTGGGCACCGCCGTTCATGTCGAGAGTGGCGATCGAACTCGGGGTCGTGCTCGCGGTGCTGCTGGTCAGGATGAAGGTGACTCCGGTGCCGGTCACGTTCGCCTGAGCGCCGAAGCTCAGCTCCCCGCCGTCGATGTAGTAAACGCCGGGCGGGAGAGTTACCGTACCCTTGAGGTCCATGCCCTTGTAGCAGCCGGGGGTGATCGGAGGCGCCGACTGGTTCGGACCGACGCTATACTGGTCCCGGCACGGTCGATTCGCCGGCGGGATATCCGCCGACGGCAGGTTGGCGAACGGATCGGGCTGTGGCGGGCTGTACGGCAGAGTCACCGAGCCCGTCCCGAAGCGAGAGGCTGGCGGGACGCCGCCCACTGCCGCGATTGGGCTCGCTATGACGGTCGGGCTGCCATTTACGGAAATGGCCGCCGGCCCCGTGGAATTGGTCGCGACTCCGCAGCCAAGGTCCGAGGTGGTGTTGCCGCTGAACGACACGCCGGTGGCGGACGTGCTCTCCAGCGACACGACGCAGTAAGTGCCCTCCGGGACCGCGGCAGCCGTCGCTTCCACCTGAACGGCTACGGTCGAGCCCGTGAAGAAGGACATGAACGGCACCGTCCGGTTGGCGCGAAGCACCACCCGCACCGCGCGCGCGTTGCCCGCGAAAGGTCCGACGGTCGGAGCATTCTCGACGGTGGGTGCGCCGGAGAGTACGATCCGGTTGTCGGGATTGTTGAAGGTCAGATCGCGAGTGACCGCCGTGGTGGGCGATCCGCTCTGAAGAACCGAATAGGCGCCCGCCATCGCCGCCGAGTCGGCGGCGCGCTGAAGGTGGCGTTTGGCGAGCGCGACCTGGATGGTGTCGACCCCGACAGCCGACGCTCCGATCAGCAGCGGAGCTGCCGCCGCGACGATGATCAGAGTGTTTCCGCGCTTGCAGCGGATCAGCCTTTGGAGCCAGCTCCTGCCTGTCATAGTGCACCTGTCTGAGGCGAAGGCGGTTCGCCCTTCGGACAGGGGTTTGGAGAATCGAGGTTTAGAAGCAGGCAAAGACTGGGGTTAACGGATTGTTACCTGCGGTGTGCCTAGCGGGACGGCGCCTCCGCTCGCCTCAGCAGGCCGTCGATCGGCTGTACGGCGCCGTTCGCGGCCGTGCTCTCGGACCCGGTCAGCCGCGCTCGCGCCCCGTCGGCCGAACTGACCAGGATCGAGTCGCCGTCGCGGGCGAAGGTCAGCATCGTGTCCGCCATGGTCCGCATCTTCACCGGTTCGTCATGCGAGGCCGCGATCGCCGCCTCGATGTCGCGCCTGGTGAGCACTCCCGGGACGATGTGGCCGCGAAGCAGCGCCACCGCCTGCGGGCGCATCGCCTCGCCGCGGAGCTCGCCAAGATGCTGCTCGCCGAGCCCGCTTTCGAGCGCGGCGTTGGTCGGCGCGAAGACGGTATAAGGGCCAACGCCCTCCAGCACGCTCGTGAGGCCGGCACTGTCGATCAGCGCGGAAGCCGAGCTCAGGTCGGAATTGCCGCGAAGCGCGGTGACGATCGTCCCCTCGCCCGCGGCAACGCTCGCATTGGTGGAGCCATTGCCCTGCTCGTTCGAAGCGGCCTGGTTGCCATTGTCGGAACAGCCGGCGGCGGCCAGGCAAGCCGCCGCCGCGAGCACGAACGCGCTCTTACTCATTGAACCTCCCTCAGGTGATCAACTGGATCGCGGCCTGGATCAGCTGCGTCGTCGGATCCACCTGATAGACGTAGCCGTCGTCATAGCGATACATGCTGTCGGCCGTATCGAAATACTGATCGCGATACTCGTACGGCACGTTGTAGACGCCATAGCCGTCCGGCATCCGCTGGCCGATCTGCCAGTCATTGTCCGTGACCAGGGCAAGAACCGACTGGATCGCCTGGGTCTGGGGATCGAGACCGTAGATCACGCCGTCGGCAAGCCGATAGTCGTACGGATCGTCGAACCCGTAATAGTCGGTGAAATAATCCGGCACCGGCGCCGCTTCATACTGAGTCGGCCAGGTCTGGCCCGGCCACAGCGCGCCGCCGAGCAGCGGCACGAACCCGGCGACTGCGCCGGTGGGCGCAAGCCGGTACAGATAGCCGTCGTCATAGACGAAGTCGCGACCGTCATCGCGCCTGTCCCACCAATTGCTGTACCAGGCGCGCTGCTGCTGGCGCAGCTGGCCCGGCGGCATGCAGCCGTTGTTGCGGCGCGCGAGCCCCGGAGGGCAGCCGTCGATCAGGCCGGCGCCGCGGTCGAAGCGCAGCCGCTGAACCTGGTTGGAGTCGCGAAGCACGACGGCCCGCCGCTCGGCTCGGCGCTCAGCGCGGCGCTGGGCGCGGTCGATCCGATCGTCACGACGGTCGGCGCGGACATCACGCCGATCTCGGTCGTCGCGACGCTCGAAGCGGTTGTCCCGCCGCTCGGCGCGGAATTCGCGGCGGTCATCCCGCCTTTCGACTCGACGTTCGCGGCGGTCCTCTTGTCGCTGGGCGTGCCGCTCTCCGCCATTTCCACGACGTTCCGAACGGTTTTCGCGACGGATTTCGCGCTGCATGGCGCGCATTTCGCGCCGCTCGCCGCCGCGCTGGGCACGGTCGTTGCCGCCGCCGCGGTTTTCGGCACGGCCGCCATGGCCACCATGGCCGCGGCCCTGCGACTGCTCGGCGCGGGCTCCGTGGCCTCGGTTTTCTCCGGGTTTCGCGACGCTCGCCGTCGCCACCGACATGGCCAGAACACCGGCCGTGAGAAGCAATTTACGCATGATACACCTCCGACTTAACCGGAATAAGCGCCGGGCGGCGGTTGCGGTTCCCTCGCCCGGGTGGCAGCCTGCGCCTCGACGAAGCAGCCGGAGGGAGAGCATGGCCGCAGACGTCTGGACTGCGGGACGCCCACCCGCGACGACGATCGATCGCACCGCGCCATGCATGGGCGGAGCTTCGCCCAGGCGTCCCGCCTGATGGCCGCAGCAGCCGATCCGCAGCTCGTCGAGCGCGGAATCGAGGCGCTTCGGCGCGGCGATGCGGCGACCGCTCGAGACCTGTTGCGGCAAGCGGCCCAAGGCAGCGGCAACGTGCCGTGGCTGGCGCTTGCCCGCGCCTGCAGCCTCACCGGAGACGAGGCAGGCGAAGAGGAAGCGCTCAAGCGCCAGCTGGAGGCGAGCAAGCGCGACCTGCCAGCACTGTTCGCGATGGCCGAGCTGAAGGCGAGGCAGGGCAACGACCGGGCCGCTTCGTCCTTCTTCCGAACCGCCGTCGCCCAGGCTGCGGTGACGAGCCCGCTTCCGGCGCAGTTTCGCCCCCTTTTCGACCGCGCCCGGGCGTTTCTGCGCGAGGTGGGCGCACGCTACGAGCTGCATTTGGAAGAGCGTCTCGACGCGGCCCTGCTCGATCCGTCACCGCGCCTGGCTTACGCTCTCGACATGCTTCGCGGGCGGACGCCGCTCTACCTTCAGCAGCCGAGCATGTTCTACTTTCCGGGGCTTGCCCAACGGCCCTTCTTCGAGCGCGAGGAGTTCGACTGGCTGCCGTCTGTCGAGGCCGCCGTCCCGGTCCTCCAGGAGGAGCTTCGCGCGGTGCTGGCGGAGGGCCAGGAGTTCGAACCCTATATCGCCGGCGCGCCCGAGCGGCCGCTGCCGAACAACAAGCTGCTCCACGATTCGAGCTGGGGAGCCTATCATTTCTGGCAGGGCGGCGCCGTGGTGAAGGACCACGCGGCGCGCTGCCCCGCGACCATGGCGGCTCTCGAGCATGCGCCGATTCCGCGGATCGCCGGGCGATCGCCGATGGCCCTGTGGTCGGCCCTGAAGCCGGGAACGCATATCGAGCCTCACCACGGAATGCTCAACACGCGGCTCATCGTCCACGTGCCTCTGCTCGCTCCCGAGGGTTGCGCGCTCCGCGTCGGCAACGAGACCCGCACCTGGCGGGAGGGCGAAGCGCTGATCTTCGACGACAGCTTCGAGCATGAGGCGTGGAACCGCGGATCTGAGCTTCGCGTGATCCTTCTGTTCGAAATCTGGCGGCCCGAGATCACTCGCGACGAGCGCGAAGACCTCGTCCGCCTGTTCGAGGCGATCGATCTCTACGACGGGACCGACTGAGCAACTCGCGATACGGCCGCGAGTTGATGCGGGACGGGGACCTCATCCTCACCCATCTCGACGCTCCTGAAGGGAGACTCCGATGCCTTACGCAACCGCCCGCGACGGTACCAAGCTCTTCGTCAAGGAATGGGGGCAGGGCCGGCCGGTCGTCCTCATCCATGGCTGGCCGCTGTCCGCCGACAGCTGGGATCCCGTTGCGGTTCCGCTCGTCGAGGCAGGCCACCGCGTCATCGCCTACGACCGGCGCGGCTTCGGACGCTCAGATCAGCCGTGGGACGGCTATGACTACGACACCTTCGCGGACGATCTCGCCTCGGTGCTCGAGGCGGCAGAAGTCGGCGACGGCTTCGCGCTGGTCGGCTTCTCGATGGGCGGCGGCGAGGTCGCCCGCTACCTTTCGAAGCATGGCTCAGACCGAGTAGACCGGGTCGCTCTGGTCAGCTCGGTCGTCCCCTACATGCTTCGCGGCGAGGACAATCCCAATGGCGTTCCGCAGTCGGTGTTCGACGACATGGCGAAGGATATGCGCGACGACCGGGCCGCGTTCTTCCAGACCTTTTTCCGGAGCTTCTACGGCGTCGGGATAATCTCCCAGCCGGTTAGCAACGGGGTCATCGAGGACAGCTGGCGCCAGGCCATGATGGCGGGACTGAGGCCGACGCTCGCCGCCGCTGAGGCTTTCGCGACCACCGATTTCCGCGCGGACCTTCGCGCCTTCACACTGCCCACGCTGATCATCCACGGCACCGACGACGCGACGGTTCCGATCGACGCGAGCGGCCGAGCGGCGGCGGCGGCGATCCCGCACGCCCGCCTCATCGAATATGACGGCGCCCCGCATGGCGTCTTCGCCTCTCACCGCGAGCGCCTGACCGCTGACCTCCTTGAATTCCTCGGCGAGGGTCAGGGCACCGCCCCGCTCCGCCAGCGCGAAGACGCATACTGATCGCCCTCCCCTCCAGTCCGTGCTGGAGGGGCCGGGGGTGGCTCTTTCTTCGGTGCTGCAGGAAGAGCCGCCCCCAACCCTGCGGCGAGATCATGGAAGGGAGCGCTGTTGCTCCCGCCAATTCTCCTCCCTAAGGCGCGGCGAGTGAGCTCATCCTCGCCTTTCGGAATCCGCGACTACCGCTTCTACTGGATCGCGCGGCTGGCCTCGACCATTGCCCAGATGGGCATGGTCATCGTCATCGGCTGGCAGGTCTATGACATCGCGCGCGAGACGATGGATATCCGTGACGCCGCCTTCCAGCTCGGCCTGATCGGCGTCGTCCAATTCGCGCCCCTGTTCCTCCTCACCTTGGTCAGCGGCTGGACCGCCGACCGGCTCGACCGCCGGCACATCGCCCGCGCCGTGCTCGCCCTCGAGATGCTGTGCGCGGCGATCCTCGCCTGGACGACCTGGACCGAGGCGATCAGCCTGCCCATCCTGTTCGGAGTCGCCGCCCTCCTGGGCGTGGCCCGTGCCTTCGCCGGTCCGGCGCTCGGCGCCCTTGCCCCCAACCTCGTGCCGCGCGAGATCCTTCCCAAGGCGATCGCGATGAGCTCGATGGCGTGGCAGGCCGGAGCGATCGTGGGCCCCGCGCTCGGCGGAATCCTCTACGACATCATCCCCTGGCTGGCCTACGTGGTCAGCACGCTCCTGTTTGGCTTTGCGACCCTGTGCATGTTCGCGATCCGACCGGTACCCCGCCCGGTCATCGTCAGCAGCGGCCCGCCGTGGCGGCAGATGATCGACGGCCTCTCCTATGTCCGCCACAACCGCCTGGTCCTCGGCGCGATCACGCTCGACCTGTTCGCCGTCCTCCTCGGCGGGGCGACCGCGATGCTGCCGGTCTACGCCCGCGACATTCTCCAAGTCGGCCCTGAGGGCCTCGGCCCGCTTCGCGCCGCCCCTGCCCTCGGAGCGACGCTGACGGCCTTCTATTTCTCGTTCCGCCCGATCAAGACGAACGTCGGAACCAAGATGCTCGCCGCGGTCGTGGTGTTCGGGATCGCCACCGCCTTGTTCGGCCTGTCGACATGGCTTCCGCTGTCGCTGGCGATGCTCGCCCTGCTCGGTGCGGCGGACATGTTCTCGGTCTATATCCGCCAGTCCCTGATCCAGCTCTACACGCCGGACGAGATGCGCGGCCGGGTCAGCGCGGCCTCCACCCTCGCAATCTCCGCTTCCAACGAGCTCGGCGAGGCGCGCAGCGGCTTCCTCGCCGCTCTGATCGGGCCCGTGGCGGCAGTCGTTGCTGGAGGCATCGGCGCGGTTGCGGTCACCCTCCTTTGGGCGAGGCTGTTTCCGGAGCTTCGCCGCGCCAGGACCTTCGACGTGCCGGTCGACGCAGTGCCGGAGAAGGCGCCGGTCGCGTCAGGCGGTGTGTAGGCCGGCCCACGCCACCAGCGCGTGGCGCACTCCCCGGGTCACCGGAAGCACATGATGAAGCGCCTGCGACGGGAAGATGGTCGCATGCCCCCGTCTCGGCGGCTCGCTCGGCATCATCCGCATCGGCATGATCTCAAGAAGCCCGCCGTCGTAATCCGCCGGGTCGCTCAGCTCGATCGAGGCCGACAGGCGGCGACGTTCCTGGAGATCGTGGCCCGCATCCGAGTGCCACAGCTGGAAATGGTCGCCGACATCGTACCGGACCACCTGCACCGGCTCGCTGAGCGGATCAACCGGAAGCCCAAGCGCAGCACCAGCATCTTCGAACAAGGCGTCGAGCCGCTCGAACAACCAGTCGCTTTCGGAATCGCGAGGGATCAGCGCCGTCGTCGCCCGCCGCAGGGCCGGGTCGATCGTCTCCCCGTCATGGCCGGTCACGGGCGCTGGCCGACCGCCCCGGGCCATTGCGAGCGCCAGGGCGGCCTCGCATTCAGCCCGGCTGAACGCGTCGGCGCGGTCATAAAGGCGCTGCGTCACTTCACCCTCCCGACAAGGCGCACTATAGGCCTCCCGTCCGGATGCGGTCGCAGCTGAGGGAGCGGCGGGCCCCGTTCGCACGTGGAGACCTAAGGCACATGAAGGCTTCGAACATCCTCGCCACGATCGGCAACACGCCGCACATCCGAGTCAACCGATTGTTCGGCGACGCCGAAGTGTGGATCAAGTCGGAGCGCTCCAACCCCGGCGCTTCGATCAAGGACCGGATCGCCCTCGCCATGGTCGAGGACGCCGAGGCTTCTGGCAAGCTGAAGCCCGGCGGAGTCATCATCGAGCCGACCAGCGGCAATACCGGAATCGGCCTTGCCATGGTCGCCGCGGTCAAGGGCTACAAGCTGGTTCTGGTCATGCCGGAGAGCATGAGCATCGAGCGCCGCCGCCTCATGCTTGCCTACGGCGCCACCTTCGATCTGACGCCAAAGGAAAAGGGCATGAAGGGCGCCATCGCCCGCGCCCAGGAGCTGATCGAGCAGACCCCGAACAGCTGGATGCCGCAGCAGTTCGAGAACCCGGCCAACCTCGAGGTCCACCGCCGCACCACCGCGCGCGAGATCTTGGCGGACTTCCGCGACTCGCCTATCGACGTTCTGATCACCGGGGTCGGCACCGGCGGCCACATCACCGCCTGCGCCGAGGTCCTGAAGAAGGAATGGCCGAACCTCCAGGTGTTCGCGGTAGAGCCGACCCTTTCGGCCGTCATTTCCGGCGGCCAGCCGGGCCCTCACCCGATCCAGGGCATCGGCGCCGGCTTCATCCCGGCGATCATGGACGTCGCGCTTCTCGACGGCACGATCCAGGTCACTCCGGACGATGCCAAGGACATGGCCCGCCGAGCCGCGCGCGAGGAAGGCATGCTGGTCGGGATCAGCTCCGGCGCGTCGCTCGCCGCGATCCGCCAGAAGCTCGAAGAGATCGGCCCCGGCAAGCGCATCCTCGGCTTCAACTACGATACCGGCGAGCGTTACCTCTCGGTCCCGGACTTCCTGCCGGAATAAGGCTGCGGGCTCAGCCGAGCGGGGACGGGGGCCGCGCCTGCGTTGCCTGCTGGCCGAGATAGCGGAACAGGGC
>JAEZHP010000110.1 GCA_023416515.1 Pseudomonadota bacterium
CGAACAATGCGAAGGCGACCAGGGACTTGGTCGCATCGGCGTCCGACCCGGGGAACAGCAGGGCGAGGATGATCGAGATACCGAGGACGGACAGGATGCCGACGCCGGAAATGGGGCTGTTCGACGCCCCGATGAGCCCGGCCATATAGCCGCACACAGCCGCGATCACGACGCCTGCAACCAGCACGTAAAGGACGCTGAACCCCAACGTTGCGCCGGGACTGGCGGCGATCGGGTTGCTGCTTGCGAACGCCATCAGCAGCAGCGCGATCGGGATCATCGACAAAAGGATCACCGCGCCGACGATCGTGATCGGGATGTCGCGCTCGGTGATGTCGAGAGACTCGTTGCCGCCCTCGCGGCGGCTGCGGTTCGCGGCAAGCGCGGCGACGATGCCCCGCGCGATCGGGCCGATGACTTTGAGCAGGGTCCAGATGGCGGCGACGCCGATGGCGCCGGCGCCGACGTAACGCACCTTCTCCCGGAATACCGTAGCGACGAAGTCGGCGAGTTCGGTTCCCACCGGCGCTCCGCCGGCGGAGAAATAGGGCAGCAGCACGATGAAACCGATGATGATGCCCGCCAGCATCGCCAGGCCGACGCTGAGCCCGACAAGGTGGCCGACGCCGATATAGGCCATCGACAGTCCCGCCGAGAGGTTGGTTGCGCCGGCACCGATCCTGAACGTCCCATCCGCCGACTCCGCGACCAGCTTCATCTTCGCGAGCAGCGGGTAGGCCGCGGACATCAGCGAAGCCCCGATCATTGCCGCCAGGCCCCGCTTGTTCTCCTCGACCCCGCCAACTCCGGCTCCCACCTTCAGTACCTCAGCGGCGGCCACGCCTTCCGGATAGGGAAGGTCGGAGCCGGTCACGAGCGCGCGCCTGAGCGGCACCGAATACATGACGCCGAGGATTCCCCCGATCGCGATCACCGCGACCGACAGCCAGTAAGGAAAGCCGGTCCACCAGCCCACCATGACCAGGCCGGGAAGCACGAACACGATCGCGGACAGCGTCCCGGCCGAGGACGCGATCGTCTGGACGATGTTGTTCTCCTGGATGGTCGAGTCCCGGAAGAACTTCAGCACGGCCATCGAGATCACGGCGGCCGGGATCGACGTCGCGAAGGTGAGCCCCGCGCGAAGGCCGAGATAGACGTTGGCCGCGGTGAACAGCACTGTGATGAGCGCGCCGAGGATGATCCCCCGGACGGTGAGTTCGTTGCGGCCGCTGTGATGGATCACGGGCGTTTCAGTCGCAGTCGCCATCGCAGCCTCGCTTTCTTGGGGGTATCAGGCCGGCATCGGGCTCGAATGGCGCCGGACGACCTGCCAGCGATCGTCCTCGCACACCCACACGTCCGTCAGGAGAACGGAGTCCTCGATCGCCCGGCCAAGGTAGGATACGCGCCATTTGGCTTCGACAGTGCCGACCATCACGGCATCGAAAACGGCCGCCTCCTTGATGTCGAGCTCGATCCCGAGCAGCTCGCGCTTCTGGATCGCCTCGAGCCATTCCTCGCGCGACAAGGTGAACGGCCCCGTCGAGCGCGTTCCGATCAAAGTGAATTGCGGATGGATGAGCGAGCGAAGGCGCTCGATATCCTTCGCGCACAAGGCGTCTCGCCATTCGCGCTCGAGCGATTCGACGAGGTCGCACTGGCTAGAGGCCACGACTGCGTCCTTCCGCTTTGTCGCCGCCGGCCAAGTCGATGTGCTCCTCCGCCACGGCGCTACAGTCGCTAATCCGGATGCGACGCGCAAGCGCTAGATGCGGCCCGGACGACTAGCCGCCGGCGATGTCGATGCCGACGAACGCTTCCGGTGACGTGCCCCGCTTGACCAGCAGCAGGACGCTGTTGCGGCCAGCCTTGCGTGCGGCTTCCACCGCGGCGATGACCTGCGCCGGACTCGTCACCCGCTGTCCCTGGACGGCGAGAATCACATCGCCGCGTTGCAGACCCTTGTCCGCCGCGTCGCTCGATGGGCTGATCGCGGTGATGACCACGCCCGTCGTGCCGGCCGGAAGATTGAGCGCACGAGCGATCTGGGGCGTAATAGGCTGCAGGGAGAGGCCGAGCGTCTGGCCGGCGGGCGTAGTCGGCGCATTGTCCTGGCTGCCCTGGTCGCTGCCGCCGAGCTCGCGCGCAAGCTGTTCCTCGCTGGGGCGCTGCCCGACGACCACGGGGATGGTCATGCGGCGCCCGTTGCGGATGATCTCGACCGGGATGCGTGAGCCGATGGGCGTGTTCGCAACGAGGTACGAGACCGTCTCGTCGGGGTTCACTTCCTTGCCGTTCACGGAAAGGATCACGTCACCCTGCTGGATTCCCGCCTTCGCGGCGGGTTCGCCCGGCTGGACCGTCCGGACGATTTCGCCGCGGTCCTTCGGAAGCCCCATCGATGAGGCGATGTCCTCATCGACCGGCTGCAGGCTCACGCCGAGATACCCCCGCTGCGGACGCTCGCCGCGGCGGAGCGCATCGATGACCGGCTTTGCAGCTTCCGCGGGGATGGCGAGGCCGATTCCGACATTCGTGCCGGTCGGGGAAATCAGCGCGGTGTTGATGCCGATGACGTTGCCGTTGAGGTCGAACATCGGGCCGCCGCTGTTACCCATGTTGATGGCGGCGTCGGTCTGGATGTAGCGGTCGTAAGCGCCGACCCCGGTTATTCCGCGGTGCAGCGCCGAGATGATCCCGGCGGTGACGGAGCCGCCGAGGCCATAGGGGTTGCCGATCGCGAGCACCCAGTCGCCGACGCGGGCGTGGGTGCTGTCCCCCCAATTCACGTACGGAAGGTTGCGCGCATCGATCTTTAGGAGCGCAAGGTCGGCAAGCTGGTCGCGGCCGATGATCCGCGCCTCATATTCCTTCCGGTTGGTCAGCGTGACGGTCACGGTGTCGACCGTGCCGCTGCCGTTGGCGCTCTGGATCAGGTGGTTGTTGGTAACGATGTAGCCGTCCGGCGAAATGATGAAGCCCGAGCCGAGCGAGCCCGTCTCCCGAGTGCGCGGTCCGCCCTGCTGGCGATCTGGGACCGGCGCGCCGAACTGCCGGAAAAGCTCCTCGAGCGGGTCCGCCTGCTGACGGACGGTGACCTTCTGCCTGGTCGAGATGTTGACGACCGCGGGCTGCAGCCGTGCCGACAGGTCCGCGAAGGACATCGGGGCGCCGCGAGGAGCCATTGCCGCCGGAGCATTCTGCGCCGTCTGCGCGCCGACAGGGCCCGCCAGGATTGAAAAGGCCGTTCCACCCACGAGCAGGGCCGTCGCGACCCCATAGGCATAGCGCACTTTCCCGGACTCCTTCGCTCTCATCGACACCCCTTGGTCTGGATTTTCACCGCCGCACTAGGCGAAGCGAGTGAACGCC
>JAEZHP010000119.1 GCA_023416515.1 Pseudomonadota bacterium
GCCGATGGCCCTGTAGATGCCGTCGTCCGCGGGCTGCGAGACGTAGCGCTGAAGGCCTCCGAAGCTGATCCCGGTTGCCGACTGCACGATCTGATTGACGATGCCGTTGTCGAGCAGCCGAAGCGCATTGCCGACGTCGGGGAACATCGCGTCGACGATGGCGGTGCCCATCGCCCGCTGGAGGAAATCGGTGGCCGCTGTCGGCCCGCCACGCACCAGAGCCATGGCGTCGGTGATGGTCATGTTGCGGATCGAGTCATAGACGACAGGCGCCGCCGCTTCGGCTGCGTCGGAGGCGGCGCGGTTCATGATCCCGAGGAGCTGGTTCTGGACCGCCGGCGTGCGCAGAAGGGCGGAGGCAATGCCGCCCGCGCCGGCCAGCTCCGGCGGCAACGGCACGCGGGCGAGCTCGTCGGAGAAAAAGCCGTTGTCGGTGAGCAGATTGGTGAAGGCCCGCTGCGACGACACGGTCATGAGCCGGCGAAGCGCGTTCTCGAACCCGAAGCCCTCCAGATCGCCAAGCGTGGTGCAGGCTGGAAGAGTCGCCAGCGGCAGTGCCGCGACGGCGAAGATCATGCGGCGGCGGGTAAGCAACTGGTCCATCGACAACATCCTCGATCGTGACACGGGCTGAACGTCCCCGGTCACCGAGAGGTTTCCCTGCCTTGCCTTTTGCGCTCCCCCTCCCGATTGAGACGCACAATGCCGCGCGTCCGCGTCCTCCTTCTCAATGCCGCTCTCGGCCCGCTCGACTATCGCGGCGACGCGGAGCCGGGCAGCGTCGTCGTGGTGCCGCTTGGCCCGCGCCAGGAGATGGGCGTCGCCTGGGAAGCGGAGCGGCTGCCGGCGAACGAGATCGACGAGGCTCGGCTCAGGCCGCTCCTGCAAGTGCTCGACTCGCCGCCCCTCCCCGCCCCGCTCCGGCGGCTGATCGAGTGGACGTCGGATTATTATCTCGCCCCGCTGGGCGCGGTGCTTCGAATGGCCCTGCCCTCGACCAGCGCGTTGGGGGGAGCGCGGATCGTCACCGAGTACCGGCCGACGGGCCTCATTCCGGAGCGGATGACGCCTCAGCGCGAGCAGGCGCTGGAGCGGATCGTCGGCCGGCAGGGGCTGATCGGCGAGCTGGCGGCCGCGGCGGGCGTGTCAGACGCGGTGATCCGGGGATTGGTGAAGACGGGCGCGGTTGAGGCGGTCGAGGTGTCGACCGACCACCCCTATTCTCTGCCCGATCCCGACTTCCATTCTCCCACGCTCGAATCCGCCCAAGCGGAGGCGGCCGAGGCACTGCGCGAAGCGGTGCGCGAGCGGGCATTCCAGCCATTCCTGCTCGACGGTGTCACCGGATCGGGCAAGACCGAGGTCTATTTCGAGGCAATTGCCGAGGCGCTTCGCCTCGGGCGGCAAACGCTTGTCCTGCTGCCCGAGATCGCCCTGACCGAGCCGTTCCTTCAGCGCTTCACCGCCCGATTCGGCTGCGAACCGGTCGCCTGGCATTCGGGGCTGAGGCAATCGCAGCGCCGGCGCGCCTGGCGGGCGATCGCACAGGGCGAGGCCAACGTGGTGGTCGGCGCCCGCTCGGCGCTCTTCCTCCCCTACCCGAATCTCGGCCTGATCGCGGTCGACGAGGCTCACGAGACCAGCTTCAAGCAGGAAGAGGGCGTTCATTATCACGCCCGCGACGTAGCGGTGATGCGCGCCAAGCTGGAGGAGGTGCCGGTCATCCTGGCCTCCGCAACTCCGGCGATCGAGAGTCGCCATCAGGCGACTCTCGGAGTCTACAAGGAGCTGAAGCTTCCCGAGCGGTTCGGCGGCGCGGAAATGCCGGCGATCGAGCCATTGAACCTCGTCTCCGATCCTCCGCCGCGCGGGCGCTGGCTGGCGCCTCGGCTTGTGGAGGAAATGGAGAAGAATCTCGCGGCAGGCGAGCAATCGCTGCTGTTCCTCAACCGAAGGGGTTATGCGCCGCTCACGCTGTGCCGCCATTGCGGCCATCGATTCCAATGCCCGAACTGCACCTCCTGGATGGTCGAGCATCGCTTCACCGCGCGGCTCGCCTGCCATCATTGCGGCTTTGTCATGCCGGTGCCGCGCATGTGCCCGGAATGTCATGAGGAGGAGAGCCTCGTCGCGTGCGGGCCGGGCGTGGAGCGGATCGCCGACGAGGTCTCGGCACTCTTCCCCGAGGCCCGGACGGCGGTAGTGACCTCGGACACGATCTGGTCGCCGGCCAAGGCTGCTGAGTTCGTCGCTCGGATGGAAAGCGGCGAGGTCGACATTGTCGTCGGAACCCAGCTGGTCACGAAAGGCTACCACTTTCCAAACCTCACACTGGTCGGCGTCGTCGATGCGGACCTCGGCCTGTCGGGCGGCGACCTCCGCGCCGCCGAGCGCACGTTCCAGCAGATCCGCCAGGTCTCGGGCCGGGCTGGCCGCGGCGAAAAGCCCGGCCGCGTGTTCATCCAGAGCCACGATCCCGACGCGCCGGTGATCGACGCGTTGGTGCGCGGCGACGTCGAAGGCTTTTACGAGGCCGAGACAGACGCGCGGCGCGAGGCGGCGATGCCGCCATTCGGTCGCCTCGCTGCGATCATCGTCAGTTCCGAGAAGGAAGCCGACGCCAAGGAGGCCGCCACGCGCATCGGCCGCGCTGCGCCGAGCGTGGAAAACATGATCGTCCTCGGGCCAGCCCCTGCCCCGCTCGCGATGCTTCGCGGCCGGCACCGACTGCGACTGCTCGTCCACGCGAGCCGCTCGATCCCGTTGCAGGATATCGTCCGCGACTGGCTCGGCGGCGTCGACTGGCCGAAGAGCGTGCGGGTCGCGGTGGACGTCGACCCATATTCGTTTCTGTGATGGGAGGTCACATGCACACAGGTTCGTGTCTGTGCGGCGCGGTCAGCTTCGAGACCACCGCCGAACTAAAAGCGCCGGACGCCTGCCATTGCAGCCAGTGCCGCAAGCAGTCCGGCCATTATTGGGCGTCCACGGACGTGCCGCGCTCGGCCACCACGATCCGCGGCGAGGACAAGGTCACTTGGTTCCGCTCGTCCGAGAAAGTACGGCGCGGCTTCTGCTCGGTCTGCGGCTCGGCGCTGTTCTGGGAGCCGATCGGACAAGACCGAATAGCGATCGCGATGGGCGCGTTCGACAAGCCGACGGGAACGCAGTTGGAGATGCACATCTTCGTCGCCGACAAGGGCGACTATTACGACATCGCCGACGGCCTGCCCCAGCATCAGGGCTGAAAGAGCCGACCGCGCGGCCGGCTCATTTGTGATAGGGTCGGCGGCAATGCCGACTCCGGACATCCCGACCCGAAAGCCGCGACGAAGAGTCAGCTAGCACGCGCTTGCCGCCGCTTTTATTGCCAACCGCAAGCGGCGGGCCGCGGAAAGACGCCCGATGCCGGCCGCGTTCCGGTCGAGCCGGACAGCCCGCGTGGACTGTCGGGCGGCGCGGCAGCGGCGCTCGACTTCGAGAACGAATGACAAGCGCCCGGAGCGGCCGCGCCGTGTGGCGGGGCCGCTCCAGGTCTCGATGATTGCACCTTCCGCTGCTGAGCGGCTGACCGGCGGTGCGCCGGAGTCCGGAGACGCGACGCGTCAGGCCCGTGGATGGATGAGCTTGTCGGCCGCGGCGACCGCGGCGTGAACATGTCTGTTGTGCGCTCCCCTAATCGCCATCCCTTCGGGACAAACGAAACGCGGCCGGCGGAAAACAGTGGAACGGGCCATGACTGCCTCCTTGTTCTTGTCGGCCGGAAGGTTCCGGCGGAACTGCAAGTTCTCACCGTTTCCCAGCGGCTTATCTGAGGTTGTCAACTTGCCGAATCGGGTTGCGGTTCCGGAACGAGCGGAACTCCAAACCTAGGTTATCCCGATCCGGGTCGGGACTCAGGCGAAAAGGTCGATTACCTGGGCATCTTTCGCGATTGCCGCGATCAGCAGTGTGCGGTGGCAGTCAGCCGGCTCCCGCTCATAGCAGAGCAGAGCGGTCGGCTGCGCATCGACCCGGTCGAGGAGGATCGCGGCGGCGGCCTGCGCCTCGGGCAGCTCGAGCTGGCCAGCATAGATCCGCTCGAGCGTGGCCTGGTCGCCGCGCTTGGCCGCGTCACGGCCCTCCTTCGGAGTTCCGAGGGCACGAAGATGCTCGTAGGCGATGCCGGCCTCGTTGAGCGCCCCGGCAAGCGCCGTCTTGGAGAAGCCGGGCCGGCGCGACGCGGCCACCGCGCGGACGTCGACGACTCGCTCGACTCGGGCCGCCTTGAGCGCCGCGATGAGATCGGGAACCGTGCTTTGCTCGTAGCCGATGGTGAAGATGCGTCGGGTCATTGGATCACCCTACGTGTGGTCCCGGGCGAAATGAAGCGTCGAGCCCTTCCGAAGCGGCGCTTCAATCCCTATCGAGTCGGCGCATGACGAATAGGGTTCACATCATCGGCGGCGGCCTCGCGGGTTCGGAGGCGGCGTGGCAGCTTGCGCAGGCGGGCGTGCCCGTGCGGATTTCGGAGATGCGGGGAAGCGGCGACATGACCCCCGCGCACCAGACGGACGGGCTCGCCGAGCTGGTCTGCTCGAACAGCTTCCGCTCAGACGATGCCGAGAACAATGCGGTCGGCCTTCTCCATGCCGAGATGCGGGCGCTGGGTTCGCTGATCATGGCTAAGGGCGACGAGCATCGCGTTCCGGCTGGATCCGCGCTTGCGGTCGACCGCGAGGGCTTCTCCGCCGCGGTCACGCGCGCGCTCGAGGAGCATCCGCTGATCGAGATCGTGCGCGAGCGCGTCGACGGCCTTCCCGAGCATCCGGCGATCATCGCGACCGGGCCGCTCACCGCGGCGCCGCTTGCGGAATCGATTGCGGCAGCCACCGGACGCGACTCCCTCGCCTTCTTCGATGCCATCGCTCCGATCGTCTACAAGGAGTCCATCGACATGGACGTCGCCTGGATGGCGTCTCGCTGGGACAAGAATGCGGAGGGCTCGGGCGGCGATTACATCAACTGCCCGATGACCAAGGAGCAATATGTCGCGTTCCGCGAGGGGCTGCTCGCGGGCGACAAGACCGAGTTTCGCGAGTGGGAGAAGGACACGCCCTATTTCGAGGGCTGCATGCCGATCGAGGTGATGGCGGAGCGCGGCGAGGATACCTTGCGCTACGGGCCGATGAAGCCTGTCGGCCTCGATGACCCCAAGACTGGCCGCTGGCCCTATGCGGTGGTCCAGCTTCGGCAGGACAATGCCCTGGGCACGTTGTGGAACATGGTCGGATTCCAGACCAAGCTCAAATATGCCGAGCAGATCCGCCTGTTCAGGACCATCCCGGGGCTCGAAAATGCCGAGTTCGCGCGCTTGGGCGGCCTCCACCGCAATACCTTCCTCAACTCGCCGCAGCTGCTCGACGGGACGCTTCGCCTGAAGGCAGCGCCGCATATCCGCTTCGCCGGCCAGATCACCGGCTGCGAGGGTTATGTCGAAAGCGCCGCGATCGGGCTCCTCGCCGGCCGCTTCGCTGCTGCGGAGCGTGCGGGCCGAGTGCTGGCACCGCCTCCGCCGGCGACCGCGCTCGGAGCTTTGCTCGGCCATATCACCGGCGGCGCCGACGCGGCGAGCTACCAGCCGATGAACGTCAATTTCGGCCTCTTCCCCCCGGTCGAGGGCAAGGTGAAGAAGTCGGACCGGAAAAAACTCTATACGGGTCGAGCCCGCGTCGAGCTGCAGGCATGGCAGCAGGCTATTCAGCAGAAGGAAGTCGCGTGAGCAGCGTTGGTCATCTCGAAGTCGGTCGCGACCGCTTCCCCGTGGCGATCCAGGGTGAGGGCCGTCCGATCCTCTTCGTGCACGGCGCGCCGGGCGATTGGCGCACCTTCGCGCCGCACGCGGCACTGCTCGCCGACAAATTTCGGTGCATTACCTACACGCAGCGCTGGTTTGGCGCGGAGGAATGGCGCGAAGACGGGCCGCCCTTCGGCACGGGCTTTCATACCGATGACCTGATCGCGCTTGCCGAGACCCTTGGCGGCGAGCCGCCGGTGCTCGTTGCATGGTCATACGGGGCTCATGTCGCCTTCACGGCGGCGCTGGTGCGGCCGGACCTCTTCTCGGCGCTCCTTGCCTACGAACCGGGGTTCGGCACGTTCATCACCGAGCCGGTGCTGCTTTCGCAATATTTGAAAGACGTGAGGGAAGCCTGGGGCCCGGCGTTCGCGGCGCGCGAACGTGGCGACAGCTTCGGGGTGGCCAAGGCAATGTGGGAAGCATCCGCAGGCGAAGGATCCTACAGCGCGCTGAACGACGAGCAGCGCGCGATCGTCGAGGACAGCCAGCCCGCCTTGATGCGCATGCTCGATCAGCAACCGCCGGTCGCGATCAATTGCCAAGAACTCAACCAGATGAAGATCCCGGCGACGATCGCTGTGGGTGCGCGTACGCGGCCCTGCTACGAAATCCCTTCCCGCGCGGCCGCAGCCTGCATCAATTGCGACCTGTTCGAGATCGAAGACGAAGGTCATTTGTGGCCGGTCGAGAACCCCGCCGGCTTCACCCGCGTAATCGATCAGTGGCTGACCTGGCTAGAGCAGGCGGGTACGATCTAGCGCTTCAGCATCTGCAGGACTGCGACTGCGACGCCGTGTTCGGACCACTCGACATAGGCCGCTCGAGTCAGCCGAGCCTGACCTCGCCGATCCCGGCGGTCATCGTCAGGATGCGGTCGCGCACGGTGGGCGCGATGCCGTCGGGGAGGACCGCCTCGACAGCCCCGCTCGCCTCGAACCGGTCGGCGCTGACCTGGCACAGCTCCATCGACCAGCCGGGGAAGGAGCGCTCCTCGATCGGCCGTTCGTCGCGTACCTCGATCGCCGAGTGGCGGTCGTCGAGCCGAAGCCTAGCGAGCAGCGAGTCGATGGCGGCCTCCGATCCCTCGACGATCTGAAGGAAGTGAACGCCGTTGAAGATCAGCAGTCCGCTGATCCCGTCCAGCGCGTTGAAGTGCCGAGCGCTCTCGTGAATGTCGATCAGGTCCTGCGACGTGAGGTCCAGCCTGGCGCGGCTCGTATAGGTGAGGGTCTTGAGCTGCACGCTTGATCTCCGAGCCGTTTGCCGAAGACAAGCCCTTCAGCAAGCACAATTTTGACGACGAACGGGAGCGCGCCGCCTTGGCGCGGTGGTCGCATATTCCTCTCGCGTCAACTGCTGGTCGCGGTTGCGGTCGGCCTCGTTGAAGCGGGTTGTGGTGCGGATCGCCCATTCCTCGAAAGACAGCCGGCCGTCGCCG
Source organism: Pseudomonadota bacterium (assembly GCA_023416515.1). Lineage (GTDB taxonomy): Bacteria > Pseudomonadota > Alphaproteobacteria > Sphingomonadales > Sphingomonadaceae > Allosphingosinicella. The sequence goes on from JAEZHP010000119.1 coordinate 7,278, forward strand.
TTGGTGTCGAGTCGGGCGAAGGCGCGGCGGCGCGGTTGGTGGAGCTCGGCCAGCGATATGCGGCCGTTCTTGTCTTTGTCGGCCCGGTCGAAGCGGCGCTGCTCCTTGGTTCGGGAGTCGGCGGAGGGCGGAGGAGTCGGCGCGTCCTCATCCTCCTCGGCCTCAGCCTGCGCGACTCGCTGCGGGGGCGGCGGCGGAACACCGTCCTCGCGCTGCGCCAGGCTCTGCCAGTAGAAGAAGCCGGCCAGAATCAGCAACAACGCAGCCCCGGCCCCTGCAGCGAAACGAAGCATAAGCTTGTCCCCTCTTTCGCGGGACAAGGTTAGCGCAAGTATTGCGCGAGTCCAGTACGGCGCCGAAATGGACGAACCGTCAGTTCAAAAGCCGGTGAGACGGTGCCTGAGCATTCGCGCCGTGCGAGGTGGACTCCCGAACTCCTCCCACCGTGAAGGATCGCGCTTGAGATCCCGCTCCGCCAGGACCGCGAGCATGCCGAGCGGCCGGAGACTCTTGGGCCAGCGACGGGGCAGCTTGCGCTCCCTGGCCGCCGCAAGAGCCGCCTCGACATCGGCCGATTCCGTGCTGTGTCGCGCCAGGTCGACCAGGGCCCAGGCCTCGCCCGCCGGAGCGATGTCGCCATCGCCGCCGAGCAAACGGGCGGTGAAACCGAACAGCAGCCCGCCCCGCGCCTTGGCATAGGCCTCGAGGTCCTCCCGAGTGATCGGCTGGTCGCCGGGCAGCAGCGCCCAGGCCGCCTCCATCTCGCCAAGCTCGGTACCACTGACGCCACGCACGAGCACCTCGCGCGCAAGGCCTTCAAGCATCGGCTCCTTGGGCGGAGGCTCGCGGTCGAGCCGGTCAAGCGCCTCGCGCCACCAGGCGAGCCGAATGCGGCTGATCATCGGCTCACGGCCGGTCGAGAGCACGCGCCCCAGGGTCTCGTCGAGCGCCCACAGAGCGTGCACGGCCGACCGCGCGGGCTCCGGCACGCTTGCCAGAGCCAGGGCGACGTCAGCGTTCATTGCTCGATCAGCGGTAGGTGACCTTCTTGGCCGCCTCGACGACATCGGCAGCCTTGATCAGCGCCATCTTCTCGAGATTGGCGGCGTAAGGCAGCGGCACGTCCTCGTTGGTCACCCGGAGAACCGGCGCGTCGAGATCGTCGAAGCCCTCTTCCATCGCGATCGCCATGATTTCCGACGAGATCGAGCAGACCGGCCAACCTTCCTCGACCACGACCATCCTGTTGGTCTTGGCGAGACTCTTGAGCACGGTCTCCTTGTCGAGCGGGCGAAGGGTGCGAAGGTCGATGACCTCGGCGTCGATTCCCTGCTCGGCGAGCTGGTTGGCCGCATCGAGAGCGATCCCGACTCCGATCGAGTAGCTGACCAGGGTCACGTCCTTGCCCTCGCGAGCGACGCGCGCCTTGCCGATCGGAAGGACGTAATCGTCGAGCTTGGGAACGTCGAAGCTCTGGCCGTAGAGCAATTCGTTCTCAAGGAAGACGACCGGGTCGATGCTGCGGATCGCAGCCTTGAGCAGGCCCTTGGCGTCGGCCGCGCTATAAGGCGCGACGACGACCAGGCCGGGGACGCTCGCATACCAGGGCGCGAAATTCTGGCTGTGCTGGGCGGCGACCCGGCTCGCGGCGCCGTTGGGGCCGCGGAAGACGATCGGGCAGCGCATCTGGCCACCCGACATGTAGTTGGTCTTGGCGGCCGAGTTGATGATGTGGGCGATCGCCTGCATGGCGAAGTTGAACGTCATGAACTCGACGATCGGACGGAGGCCGCCCATCGCGGCGCCGGTGCCGACGCCGGCGAAGCCATATTCGGTAATCGGCGTGTCGATGACCCGGCCAGGGCCGAACTCCTCGAGCAGGCCCTGGGTCACCTTGTAAGCGCCCTGATATTCGGCAACCTCCTCGCCCATCACGAAGACTCGGCCGTCGGAGCGCATTTCCTCGGCCATAGCGTCGCGAAGGGCTTCGCGAACAGTCTGACGAACCGTCTCTGTGCCCTCCGGCACCTCCGGTGCGGCGGGAGCGCGCTCGGCCGAGGCGACGAGCTGGTGAGCGCCGCTTTCCTTCGGCTGCGGCTTGCTCTCTGCGACGGCTTCGGTCTTCTGGTCGCTCGGCTGCTCAACCGCCGGCTTCGGCTGCTCCGCAGGAGCGGCGGAGGCGTCCTCGCCATCGGCGGCGAGGATCGCGATGACGGTGCCGACCTTCACCTCGTCCGTTCCTTCGGGGACGAGGATCTTGGCGACCCGACCTTCGTCGATCGCCTCGAACTCCATCGTCGCCTTGTCGGTCTCGATCTCGGCAAGGATGTCGCCCGAGCTGACGTCGTCGCCTTCCTTGACCAGCCACTTGGCGAGCGTGCCTTCCTCCATCGTCGGAGAGAGCGCGGGCATCTTGAGCTCGATCGGCATTGGAGTCCTTCCGGGCAGGGCTGGGGGGCACAAAGCCAATGCGGCGGTCAGGGTCAACCCCGCGACTGATTGCGTTCAGGCGGTTGCGCTTGACCCGCGTTTAACGCAGCGTCGCGGCAACCGCAGGGGGAAGACGCCAAGTGCGCACCTATCTGGTCGTGATCGACGACAGTGCCGAAGCGCGGGTCGCGCTGCGATTTGCCGCCCGGCGTGCCGCGAAGACCCACGGCAATGTCGAGGTGCTCGCCGTCGTCGCGCCGCAGGATTTCGTCCAGTGGGGCGGCGTCCAGGCCGCTATCGAGCAGGAGCAGCAGCTTCGAATCGAGGGCGTTGTCAGCTCCGCGGTCGGCGAGATCTTCGACGAAGCCGGTATCAAGCCGGCGATCGTCCTTCGCCAGGGCGACGCGGTGAAGGTGGTTCGCGACTATCTCGCCGACCGCGACGATATCGCCGCGCTGGTGCTCGGCGCGGCGCCGGCGGGCGACCCGGGTCCGCTGGTCGCGCACTTCACGGGCAAGGATTCGGGCAAGCTCGCGTGCCCGGTGATGATCATCCCCGGCTCGATTACGGACGAAAGGCTGGAGCAGCTCTCGTAATCGTCACTCTGAACTCGTTTCAGGGTCCATTTTCGAGACCCGCTCGGGCCTTCATTGAAATGGATGCTGAAACAAGTTCAGCATGACGGCTGTGTTCTTGCCGCCCCACCCGCTGCCCGCTAACCGCGCGTCTCGATGAGCGAACTTCCGAAAACCTTCGACCCGGCGGCGATCGAGCGGCGCTGGTACCAGCATTGGGAAAGCAACGGCCTGTTCCGGCCCGAGCGCTCGGAAGCGACGCCGTGGACGATCGCGATGCCGCCGCCGAACGTCACCGGAAGCCTGCACATCGGCCATGCACTCGACGTGACGACGCAGGACATCCTCACGCGGCGCGAACGGATGCGCGGCAAGGATGCGCTGTGGATCGCCGGGATGGACCATGCCGGTATCGCCACGCAGATGGTGGTCGAGCGCAATCTTGCCGCCGAGGGGATTAGCCGCGCCGAGCTCGGCCGCGACGAATTCGTCCGCAAGGTTTGGGCGTGGAAGGAAGAAAGCGGCGGACAGATCACCCGGCAGCTTCGGCGGCTCGGCGCGTCCTGCGACTGGTCGAGCGAGCGCTTCACGATGGACGAGCGCTATCAGCGCGCCGTCATCTTCACGTTCGTCGAGCTTTGGAAGCGGGGACTCCTGTACCGCGACAAGAGGCTCGTGAACTGGGACCCCAAGTTCCAGACGGCGATCAGCGACCTCGAGGTCGAGACCAAGGACGTCCAGGGCAAGTTCTGGACGCTGAGCTATCCGCTGGAAGACGGCAGCGGCGCCATTTGGGTCGCAACGACGCGGCCCGAAACGATGTTCGCCGACATGGCGGTCGCGGTTCACCCCGATGACGAGCGCTACAAGGCGCTGATCGGCACGAACGTCCTCCAGCCGATAACCGGGCGGCTGATCCCGATCATCGCCGACGAACATGCCGACCCGGAGCTGGGATCGGGCGCGGTCAAGATCACGCCGGGGCACGACTTCAACGATTTCGAGGTCGGAAAGCGCGCCGGGATCAAGCCGGCCGACATGCTCAACATGCTCGATGCAAAGGGCTTCGTCGTGCAGACTCAGGACGGCCTGGTGCCCGATGCGCTGCTAGGGCTCGAGCGGTTCGAGGCGCGCAAGCGCGTCGTAGAAATGCTGGACGCGGAAGGCGCGCTGATCTCGGTCGAGGACCGTGTGATCGCGACGCCGTTCGGCGACCGGTCGGGCGTCGTCATCGAGCCGTGGCTGACCGACCAATGGTATGTCGATGTGAAGCCGCTTGCCGAGCGGGCGATGGCGGCAACGCGCGCAGGCGAAATCCGCATCGTGCCCGAGACCTGGTCGAAGACGTGGTTCAACTGGCTCGAGAACATCCAGCCCTGGTGCGTCTCGCGCCAGTTGTGGTGGGGTCACAGGATACCGGCCTGGTACGCCGACGACGGCGAAGTGTTCGTTGCAGCGACGGAGGAAGAGGCGCGGGCGCAGGCCGGCGGCAAGCGGCTCCGGCAGGACGAGGACGTGCTCGACACCTGGTTCAGCTCTGCGCTGTGGCCGTTCGCGACGCTCGGATGGCCCGACGAGACCGAGGAGCTCAAGCGCCACTATCCCGGCGACGTGCTGATCTCGGGCTTCGATATATTGTTCTTCTGGGACGCGCGGATGGCAATGCAGGGCCTGGAGTTCATGGGCGAGGTGCCCTGGAAGACGCTCTACCTCCACGGCCTCGTTCGCGACGCGCAGGGCCAGAAGATGTCCAAATCGAAGGGCAATACGGTCGATCCGCTGATCCTCGTCGAGAAATATGGCGCGGACGCGTTGCGGTTCACCCTGGCGGCGATGGAAAGCCAGGGCCGCGACATCAAGCTCGATGAGAAGCGCGTCGAAGGCTATCGCAACTTCGCGACCAAGCTGTGGAACGCGGCGCGATTCCTGCAGATGAATGGGGTGGGGGCGTCGGACAGCATCGCGGCGCCCGACGCGGAGTTGCCGGTCAACCGCTGGATCATCGGCGAGGTGGTGGAGACGCTGGCGAAGCTCGACCGGGCCTTCGACGAGCTGCGCTACGACGAGATGGCCAACGCCATCTATCACTTCGTGTGGGACACGTTCTGCGACTGGTACGTGGAGCTGGTGAAGGGCGCGTTCGACGACGAGACCAAGCGAGTCGCAGCCTGGGCGTTCGACCAGATCCTGGTGATGCTTCACCCGCTGATGCCGTTCATCACCGAAGCGCTGTGGGCGGCGATGGGGGAAAGGCCCTACGAGCTGATCGTCGCCAAGTGGCCGGCGCCGGAAGCCCAGCGCGATCCCAACGCCAAGCGCGAGATCGAGCTCCTAATCGAGGTGATCGACAACATTCGCTCTCTGCGGGCTGAGTACAACGTTCCTTGGTCGGAGAAACTAGTCATCCACATTGCCGAACCGACTCCCGAACTCGAAGAGGCGTTGTTCCGCAATGCGGCGTCATTCATTCGAATGGCTAAAAGCAATGTAGCGAGGTTCGGAAACACCCCCGAGGAAATCGACGACAACGCAATCTACGTCACGGTTGAAGACAATAACGCTTGGATGACGCGAGCTGGTAAGGGTGTTCCATTCGTAGCAGGCGGCCGAGAATTGCTGCTTCTTATTGACGAAGCAATCGACCTGGATGCCGAGAAAACTCGCCTTTCAAAGGCCGCGGAAGCCGCCGAGAAGGAGCGCGACAGCCTCGCCGCCCGGCTTTCGAACCCGAATTTCGTCGAGCGCGCCAAGGCCGAAGCTGTCGAGAAAGCGCGCTCCGACCACGCCGAGAAATCGGCTGAGGCCGAACGCTATCGTGCCGCGTTGGAGAGGCTCGGCTAAGAGGTCATTGCGAGGAGCCTTGGCGACGAAGCAATCCAGCCTTCGGAACCGCTTCTGGATTGCTTCGCTTCGCTCGCAATGACGGCGAGAGCGGAACGCGGAAAATCGAGAAGTCGCCGCGACCTGACCGTCGGGCCGATAGCGCCGACTTTGCTCGCGTTCGCGCTGCCGACGCTCGGCTCGTCGGTGCTCCAGTCGCTCAACGGTTCGGTCAACGCGATCTGGGTCGGGCGCTTCCTCGGCGAGGATGCGCTTGCCGCCACGACCAATGGCAACCTCGTCATGTTCCTGCTGATGGCGTTCGTCTTCGGCTTCGGGATGGCGGCGACGATCCTCATTGGGCAAGCATTCGGCCGCCGCGACATCCTCCATGCGCGGCGGGTGATGGGAACGTCGATCGGGACCTTCGTCGCGCTCGTCACGCTCATCTCGGTGGTCGGGTGGATCACTGCGCCGCAGCTGCTGGCGGTGCTCGCGACCCCCGGCGACGCGATGCCGCTCGCGCTCGCTTACCTGCGCGTCATCTTCATCGGAATGCCGCCGACGCTGATGCTGACGATGCTGATGATGGCGCTGCGCGGGAGCGGCGATTCGATGACGCCCTTGTGGTTCATGGCGCTCAACGTCGCGCTCGACATCGTGCTGAACCCGATCCTGATCAACGGCTGGGGTCCGGCGCCTCGCCTCGGGATCAACGGCTCGGCGCTGGCGACGACGATCGCCGCCTATGCGAGCCTCGCCGGAATGGTCGCCTATATCTACGCCCGCGATCTCCCCCTCCGGCTTCGCGGCGCGGAGCTTCGATTCCTGTCTCCGGACGGGACGCTGCTCAAGGTCATCCTGACCAAGGGCTTTCCGATCGGCCTGCAGATGATCGTCATCAGCTCATCGGCCCTGGCGATGCTCGGCCTGGTCAACCAGCATGGTGTGCACGTCACGGCTGCCTATGGCGTGACTCAGCAGCTGTGGACCTACGTCCAGATGCCGGCGATGGCGCTGGGGGCGGCGGTCAGCGCGATGGCGGCGCAGAACATCGGCGCCGGAAACTGGCACAGGGTGTCGCAAATCACGCGGACGGGCGTGCTCTTCAACCTGCTGATGACGGGAACGTTGATCGCGCTGCTCACCGTTGCCGACAAGGCGGCGCTCGGCCTGTTCCTTGGCGAAGACAGCGCGGCGATGCCAATCGCGCAGCATATCCAGCTGATCGCGACATGGGGGTTCCTGTTCTTCGGAATCAGCCTGGTGCTGTTCGGCACGGTGCGAGCCAACGGCGAGGTGGTGGGGCCGCTGATCATCCTCTTCATCGCGATGTACCCGGTCCGGCTCGGTTTCGCCTTCGGGCTGAAGCAGCCGCTCGGGCTCGATGCGCTGTGGCTGAGCTTTCCCGCCGGCATGGTCGCGACGAGCATCATGGCGGCAGCGCTGTACCTGCACGGCGGGTGGCGGAAGAAACGGATCGAGCCCGCCGAGGGCCCGGACGACGAGGAATGCCGCGAGCAGGCCGAAGCAGTCCGCGAGCCGGGCGGAGCGTTCAACCCGGCCGGCTAGGCCCCGCGGGTGCGGCCACGCGGATCGCATCGGGGAGCACGCTCGCTTCGAACGGCGTTTCCGGGCCGATCTCCCCGTCGATCGACACCCGCATGCGCGGGTGGGTGCGTATCCGGATTTTCGTCCCCCGGAACTCCCGGACCACCTGGTGCCGCGACGGCGCCTTCACGGCGCTCGCGACATAGCTCCACGCGAGCTTCGTGAGGCTTCGGCCCTCGACCGCCTGGACGACGATTTCGCCGCTCTCGAGGTCGG
>JAEZHP010000146.1 GCA_023416515.1 Pseudomonadota bacterium
CGGCAGGACCACCGATCCGGGCGCCGGAAGCCACGGCATCGGCGCTCCGGCCGCGGCCGAACGAAGCGCGGCGCGCCAGCGCATCGCGTCGGGCTTGAGCACCGCCGGCATGAACAGGTCGAGGGCACCGACCCGAATTCCAAGCGCGTGCAGCTTTCGGCGATGCTCGCGGCCGAGCGCTTCGAGCGGTTGCGACACGGTCTCGCGGGCGATGATCCCGCCCTCGTCGACGAGCATTGCGAGCACTGCCCGCAATGCCGGCGGAGCGTCGGGGTCGTGGCCGGCCATTCCGGCCTGGCGGAGCGGCGCGAGAGTGCGCTCGACCCGGTGCGCGACCCACGTCTTGAGCCTCTCGATCACCGCGTTGCGGCCGCGCTCTGAGACGCTGTCGATCCGGCGGTCGAGCTGGACCCTTGGGCTGAGCAGGTTCTTGCCTGGCACCAGCCTGGCGACCTCATGGCCGCGCCACAGGATGGCCGGCGGCAGCGACGGCTCGCTCCGGAGCGAGAAATGCTCGTCGGTATCGGCGACAAGGACCGCGGCGCGCTTCTCATATTCGCCGGCCAGGCGGCGCTCGGCGGTGGCGAGAAGCATCTTTCGGTCGGCATGCTTCGCGGTCGGGTCCACCTCGAAGCGGAACCCCTCGAGCTTGCCGATCGCATAGCTTCCGACGGTGACCTCGCCCTGCTCGTCGACGATCACCGGATGCTCGTCCACTCCGCCCTTGCGGCCGAGGTCCTTGAGCAGAACCGACGTGCGCCGGTCGACGAAACGCTGGGTCAGCCGCTCGTGGAGAGCGTCCGACAGCTTCTCCTCGATGCCGCGCGCTCGCTCGGCCATCTCGACCGGCTCGTGAAGCCAGTCATGGCGGTGAGCGATATAAGCCCAGGTGCGAACGCCGGCGAGACGGTCGGCGAGGGCGTCGATATCGCCCTGGACGTTGTCGAGCCGTGCGAGCTGCTCGGCATACCAGGCCTGCGGGATTCGGTGATCGCCGCGGTTGAGGAAGTCGAACAGCCGGGCGACGAGGCGACCATGCTGCTCCGTCCCGGTCTTGCGGAAGTCGGGCAGGCCGCAGGCGGCCCACAGCCGCCGAACCGCGGTTTCGCCGCGGACCTGGCCGGCAACGGAAGGATCGATCGCGAGCGACTTTAGGACGGCGAGGTCGACCGCCTCGGGAGCGGCCCGAAGACCTTGCCGGTCGGGCTTGCGCTCGAGCGAGCGGATCAGGCCCTCGACGCTTCGATAGTCGGGATCGCCGTCGCGCCAGTAGAGGAAATCCAGAGGCGCGAACTTGTGGTTCTCGATCGCGTCGATCTCTTCGTCGCGGAACTCGGCGAGCGCCTCGCCTTCGATATTGAGAGTCCCGAACGTGCCGTCGCGCTGGTGCCTGCCCGCGCGCCCCGCGATCTGAGCCATCTCGGCCGGGGTCAGGCGGCGGCGGCGGTGTCCGTCGAACTTGCTGAGGCCGGCGAACGCGACATGCGCCACGTCCATGTTGAGGCCCATGCCGATCGCGTCGGTGGCGACGAGATAGTCGACCTCGCCGGCCTGGAACATCTCGACCTGCGCATTGCGGGTTCGCGGGGACAGGGCGCCCATCACAACGGCGGCTCCGCCGCGCATGCGCCTCAGTGCCTCGGCGACGGCGTAGACCTGGTCGGCCGAGAAGGCGACGATCGCCGATCGCGGCGGAAGGCGCGACAGCTTAGCGGCGCCGGCATAGGTCAATGTCGAAAAGCGCGGGCGACGGATGATCTCGGCCTTCGGAAGAAGCGCCCGAACCATCGGAGCAAGACTTTCGGAACCGAGGATCATCGTCTCCTCGCGGCCTCGGGCGTTGAGGAGCCGGTCGGTGAAGACGTGGCCGCGCTCGGGATCGATTCCGAGCTGGGCTTCGTCGATGGCGACGAAGGCGAAGTCGCGGCGGAGGTCGCTTTCCTCCTTGCCGCGAACCGGCATCGATTCCGCGGTGGTGAGGAACCAGCGCGCCTGGGGCGGAAGGATCTTCTCCTCGCCGGTGATCAGCGCGACTTCGTTCGGTCCCTTGATCTTGACGACCCGGTCATAGACCTCGCGGGCCAGAAGGCGAAGCGGGAAGCCGATAAGGCCGGAGGAATGGCCGCACATCCGCTCGACGGCGAGATGGGTCTTGCCGGTGTTGGTCGGGCCCAGGACGGCCTTGACGGTCGAAAGTCCCAAGTCCTTCATCATCCCTAGATTGTGCGAACGTTCGCCAAGCGCAATCTTTCCAATCCGATGGTCCGCCCGGAAACATATGTAACGCGGCTTTAACCATTGACGCGCAGAGGGTGGAAAGCGGTAAGCTCTTGATATTCAGCGCGAGGGGCTGAGCGGCTTTGTACCAATTCAGGGATTTTGCCCCGGCAGGGAATGCACCGGCCACGCGACCGCGCGGGACCGGCGCGTTCGGCATTGCCGCCCCCGGCGCCAGGGCGGTCCCGCGCCAGCAATTCTCGCTCGTCGTCGATCTCGGCAGCGGCATCGGCTCGCGGCAATGGCTTCGCGGCCTCGCCACCTGCAGCGCGCTGTGCTTCGCAGCCTGGTCGTTCTGGCCGGCGATGGCGACGACCCCGGGCCTCAGCCCGCCGCCGCTGACCGCCGACCTGCGCGCGGAAAATGACGCGCTCGCAATCGCCCCGACGGCGCTCGGAAGCACCACCGGTCGGCGGATGGCTCCGACCGACGCGGTCCAGCCGCTCGCCGACGCGCCCGAGCGCCCCACCATCGATCTTCGAGCGACACTCGCGGCCGCCGGCGACATCGTCGCAACTCTGACCCGTTCCGGCGTCGCTCAGGCCGAGGCCCAGTCGGTCGCGGCGATGATCGCGGGCGTCGTGCCGCTGAACGACATAGCCGCAGGGACCCTGCTCGACCTCCGCCTCGGCCGCCGCCTGAGCATGACCGACCCCAGGCCGGTGGAGCGCCTGACGCTTCGAGCGACGTTCGGGATGAAGGTCGACATCGAGCGGGTCGGCGGGCGGCTCGTTGTCAACCGCCAGCCGATCGACGTCGATTCCACGCCGCTTCGAATCCAGGGCACGATCGGCGGAAGCCTGTACCGCTCAGCCCGCGCCGCCGGAGTCCCGCCGCGGGTCGTCGAGGCCTATATCCGCGCGCTCGCCGGCCAGGTCGGAGTCCCGGGCGGGCTCGGCGCCGGCGACCGCTTCGACATCATCGTCGAGCATCGCCGGGCGGCGACCGGCGAGACCCAGACCGGCAACCTTCTCTACGCCGGACTCGACCGCGCGACCGGCCGCGACATCCAACTGATGCCGTGGACGATCGGCGGACGCGTTCAATGGATGGAGGCATCGGGAGTCGGCCGCGAGAGCAGCAGCGGCTTCAGGATGCCGGTCAACGGCCGGGTCACGTCCAATTTCGGCCGCCGGGTCCACCCGATCCTTCGCTATGTCCGATTCCATGCCGGGATCGATTTCGGCGCTCCCTACGGTTCGCCGATCATGGCGGCGGCGAGCGGGCAGATCGTGGCGGCGGGCTGGCAGGGCGGCTATGGCCGGGCGGTCAAGATCAGCCACGGAAGCGGCATCGAGACATTGTACGGCCACATGAGCAGCGTCGCGGTTGCGGCGGGCCAGCAGGTCACCGCCGGCCAGGTCATCGGCTATGTCGGCTCGTCCGGCTTCTCGACCGGCCCGCACCTCCATTACGAGCTTCACCGGGGCGGCACGCCGATCGATCCGGCCTCGTTCCGCTTCACCACCCGCGCGGCCCTCTCGGGCGGCGAGCTCGCTTCGTTCCGGGCGCGCATGCAGAGCCTGCTCGCGACTCCGGTCGGCGCAGCGCCGGCGGCGGACCGGGTCACCTTCGCGGGTGTGGGCCCGACCCCAACCAGTCTTCGCTGAATCAAGCTCCCTCTCCCCGGCGGGGAGAGGGCTTTGGGAGCGTTACCGCCCCTGGGCGCGCCAGCGCTTGACGACTCGGCTGACGATTCCGTCCTCGTCGCCGCTCCGCCGCCACAGCTCGCTGAAATGCGGGTCGGCCGAGGCCGGGCGCCGCTCGCGCTCGAGATCGTCGAACGACACCCGGATCGGGATCGACACGCCCTCGCCGCAGATGATGCATTCGCGGTTACGAAGCGCCGGGATGACGTCGAGGAAGCCGCGCGCGCCTTCCGGCATCGCGCCCTTCACGAACGCCTGGTCGCGCTCGTTGTTGAGGCGCATGGCGATCAGGGTGCCGCACTGCGACAGCACGCCCTCGGCGAGGTCCGAGGGACGCTGGGTGATGAGACCCAGGGAGACGCCATACTTACGGCCTTCCTTGGCAATCCGCTCGAGCACCTTGCGAACCGCCTGGCCGGTCGAGGTCTTGTCGGCCGGGATATAGCGGTGGGCCTCCTCGCAGATGAGGAGGATCGGCCGCTGGACCTCGTTGCGCGACCAGATCGCATAATCGAACACCAGCCTCGAAAGCACTGCGACGACGACCGAGACGATGTCGGACGGGACGCCCGAAACGTCGACGATCGAGATCGGCTTGCCGCCCGAGGGGAGCCGGAAGACCTTGGAGATGAAAGCCGACATGGTGTCGGCGATCAGCATGCCTGAGAACATGAACTGGTAGCGTGGATCGGACTTCAGCTCGTCGATCTTGCTCTTGAGGCGCATGTAGGGCGCGGTGTCCGTGGCCTTGTTGAGAAGGCCCATCTCGTTGCTGATCGCGTTGGTGAGATCGGACAGGGTGTAGGGAATCGGCGAGTCGACGGTGAGCTTGTTGAGCCCTTCCGCGGTCCGGTTCTTGGAACGCGCCTGGAGCAGGCACTTGGCGAGGATGTCCATGTCGCGCTGACGGTCGGCGCCCTGCGTGGTGATGAACACCTCGCAATGCTCCTCGAAGTTCATCAGCCAGTAGGGCATCGCCAAATTGTCGACGTTGAACAGCTCGCCATGGCCCTTGAACGCGGCCGAATATTCGCCGTGCGGGTCGATCATGACGATGTGGCCCTCGGGCGACATGTCGCAGATCTTGTGCATGATCAGCGCCGCCGAGGTCGACTTGCCGGTACCGGTCGAGCCGAGAAGAGCGAAATGCTTGCCGAGGAAGGAGTCGACGAGAAGCGAGGCGCGAACGTCGCGGGTCGGATAGACGGTGCCGATCTCGACATGGGCGCGGCCGTCGGCGGCGTAGATCTGCTTGAGGTCGTTGCGGGTCACCGGGAAGGCGCGGCTGCCGGGCAGCGGGTAGGTGGTGACACCGCGGCGGAAGTTGGTGAACTGGCCGGAATTCGGGTCCTCGTCGCCCTCGCCCAGGAAATCGACGTCGGCCAGGACCGACGCGCCATTGGCGCTCGCCGACAGGCTTCGGACGTTGGCGAGAAGCCAGTGGCGCTGCGCCTGGAGACGGACCTGGCTGCCTACCTGGCCGGACATGGCGACGCTGGGATCGGGATCGTTAGCGAGCGCGTGGAGCCTGGCACTGTCGAACTCGATCGTCGCGCTGCTGCCCGAAATCGCGAGGACCCGGCCGACCCATTGGCCGCCGCTTTCGGCCTGGGGCGCGAAGCTTGAGGAGGAGGTATCCTCGCTCGCGGTGGACAGCGGGATCGGGCTCAGGTTGTTCATATCGGTCATAGGCTCGGCACAGGCTCTCTTCTTGAGACCCGGACCTGCTAGCCCAATTCCGTAAACAACTGCTTGTCCGCGCTTTTCGGAAGAAGTGCGCGCTTCTACTGCCGCGAGAAGGCCGCGCTCGCTCCGAAGCCGAGCAGCAGCGACACCGCGACCGCCGCGATTCCATAGGAGAAGGACCAGCGTTCGGCGGCTCGGGCGACGAAGCCCTCGAAGCCCAGTTTCTCGATCCGGATGTCCCTGGTCGCTCCAGCGACGACGCGGCCGTTGCGGATCAGGAAGGTCTCGGCGGTGTAATTGCCGATCGGAACGCGCGCGGGCACGTTGATCCGGGCGGTGTAGAGCACCCCCTCGGTGATCGAGACGCCGGTCGGATATTCGGCATAAAGTCCTTCGCGGCGGCGAAGATCGATGAGGCCCGCCTCGAACCGGCGCATCTCGTCGGTCGGGGAGCCGCCGCTCGGCGACAATTGCAGGTTGTTGAGGCCGAGCTCGTAGATCGCCGCGGTTCGCTCGTCGACGATCTGGTTGATCGGCCGCGACGAGGCGACGGCGTAGAAAGCGGGCGCCGAGCGGAAGCGCGTGCGCTCGACGTTCATCCAGATGCCCATCACCTTCTGCTTCTCGCGGACCACGATCCGCTCGAGCGGGCCCTTCAGGACCACCACGACGTCGGTCACTCCCTCCGGCGGGCGGCCGCGCGGATAGACGATGGCGCCGTAGAGAAGCAGCTCCTCGCCGGTGAAGCTGTAGCGGATCTCGATCTGGCGGTTCGACACTTCCGGCACGAGCCGCGGCTCGCTCTGGCCGAGCGCCAGCGGCATGACGAGCATGAGCAGGAAAACCCGAAGCAGCCTCACAAGAGCTGCACCGTGTAGATCTCCTCCGGCCGCCAGGTGAGCTGAAGGAACATCCGGAGCGCCACGACGAGCACGAGGATGGCGAGGAGCAGGCGCAGAAGCTCCGGCTTCATCCGCTGGGCGAAACGGGCGCCATATTGGGCGCCGACGACGGAGCCGAGCAGCAGCAGGATGGCGAGAACGATGTCGACCGACCGGGTCGTGGTCGCGTGGACCATGGTCGTGACCGCGGTGACGAACAGGATCTGAAGGAGCGAGGTGCCGACCACGACCTGGGCGGACATGCCGAGCAGGTAGATCATCGCCGGCACCATCACGAAGCCGCCGCCGACGCCGAGGAGAGCCGTGAGCATTCCCGAAAAGACGCCGAGGATGAACGGGGCGAGCGGCGAGATGTAGAGGCCGGAGCGGTAGAAGCGCCAGCGGAAGGGAAGCGCCGCGACGATCGGGTTGTGGCGGCGCGGCGGCCGCTCGCTCGCCTTGGGCTTGATGTAGCCGAGCGCGGTCGCCGACTCCTTGGCCATCAGCGCGCCGATGCTCCCCAGCAGCACGACGTAAAGCAGGAGCACCACCGTATCGATCTGGCCGATATTCTGGAGCAACCGGAACAGGAACACGCCGGCGAGCGCGCCGACGATCCCGCCCGCGATGATCACTCCGCCCATCTGGTAATCGACGCCCTTGCGCCGGCGGTGGGCGAGCACTCCAGAGATGGAGGTGCCGGTGATCTGGGTCGCCGAGGACGCCACCGCGACCGACGGCGGGATCCCGTAGAAGATCAGGATAGGCGTGGTCAGGAAGCCGCCGCCGACTCCGACCATTCCCGTCAACAGGCCGACCACCCCACCGAGCGCGATGATCACGAGCGCGTTGACCGACAGTCCGGCAATCGGAAGGTAGAGATCCATCGCGGCGCGACGCTAGCGGGCTAAGCCAGCGGGTGGAAGCGGGGAGAGGCGAAGAGGCGTGAGGCCGTGGGTTGTTTTTCGGAACCTGCGACGTGCGAACCCCGTTCAAACGCAATGATCTATCCCATCCTGGCCGCGGCCGTGCTTGGCATGGTCGGATACATGTTCTGGGCTGCCGCCTATGCGATGCGGAAGGAACGCGTCCGCAATCAGCGCGAGGCCACGCGCGGCCAGCATGCCTTCACCCGAATGCACCGGGCGCGGCTCCTCCTCCAGCGCGCGTTCGGCTTCCCCGAAGAGCCTTCCTGGCAACCCGCGATTCTCGACCGGCTCTCCGAGCGGTCGGGACGCGACCGGCTCAGGCACTAGGCTCGGAAGCTTCCGCTACTGGACCGTCGGAAGGGCCGAGCGGCAGTCGTCGGCGCATTCCCGGCACATCTGCGCGCACAGCCGGCAATGTTCGTGATCGTGCCGCTCGCATTCCTCGGCGCATAGCGCGCAGGCGCGGATGCAGGTCTCGATCTGGGCGCGCAGCATTTCGACGTTGCGGCCCGACCGGCGAACCCCAACACTCGCCGTCGCCGCGCAAATGTCTGCGCAATCCAGGCAGGCGCGGATGCACTGGGTCATGTCCATGTCCTCGGCGAGACACGCGTCGGCGCAGGACGTGCAGAAAAGCGAGCACAGCATCGCGTGGCGAGCCGCGAGCGCAAGCGGCTCGTTCGCATTCCCGCCCACGTCCGGGTGAAGCGCGATCATCTTATCCAGCGACATAGCCACCTCCTTGTCCGCTGACCTAACGGTCGGGGACGGAGCAAGTTGATTGACGAGGCGAAACGACTCCGCGGCCCCGGGCGGCTCGGTCAGGTAGCGACGCGCGCGAGAGCCAGTCCCGCGAGCAGGGCCAGGATCGACAGCACGACCGAGCCGGCCACATAGGCTGCCGCGGCTCCAGTCGAGCCCCGCTGCCAAAGCATCACCGCGTCATGGCTGAAAGCCGAGAAGGTCGTGAAGCCGCCCATCAGCCCAGTGGTCAGGAACAGGCGCGAGGGATGCTCGTCCAAGCCGCGGGCGAGGAGCCAGCCGGCGATGATGCCCATGATCAGGCTGCCGAGCAGGTTGACCAGCAACGTGCCCACCGGGAACGGAGCACCCGCGGCTGCGATGGCGCGGTTCACGCCGTGCCGAAGCGCCGCTCCAAGCCCGCCGCCGAGGAAAACCAGCACATAAGTCATGATCGCCCCCTGGCAGCCCCGGTCTCAATGAAGCCCCGCGGACCCGCGATCAACTCTTCGCGGGGTTGGGAACCATGATCCGATCGCCCCGGTCGGCATTGGCTTCAAGCCGCCCCAGCGCCCACCCGGCGGCCTCGGCGACGACGGGGTCCTCGTCATGGACAAGCCTTTGGAGCGGCGCGATGAGGTCGGGAAGGCCGCTGTTGCCGGCGGCGATCGCGGCGTTGCGGACCATTCGGTTGCGGCCGATCCGCTTGATCGGAGAGCCCGAGAAGACCTGTCGGAACGCGGCGTCGTCGAGCGCGAGCAGGTCGGCGAGGGCCGGGGCCGTCAGCTCGGCGCGCGGCGCGAAGGCGGCGTTGGCGCGGGCGGCCTGGGCGAACCGGTTCCATGGGCACACCGCAAGGCAATCGTCGCAGCCATAGATCCGGTTGCCCATCGGCTCGCGGAATTCGTGCGGGATCGGGCCCTTATTCTCGATGGTTAGGTAGGAGATGCAGCGCCGCGCATCGATCTGGAAAGGCGCCGGAAAGGCATTGGTCGGGCAGGCGTCGAGGCAGCGCGTGCACGAGCCGCAGCGGGCAGCATGGGCGACGTCGGGCTCGAGCTCCAGGGTCGTGAAGATCGCTCCGAGGAACAGCCACGACCCGTCCTCGCGGCTGACGAGGTTGGTGTGCTTGCCCTGCCAACCGAGCCCGGCGGCCTCGGCGAGCGGCTTCTCCATCACCGGCGCGGTGTCGACGAACACCTTCAATTCGCTCGGCACCTGCTCGACCATCCAGCGCGCCAGGTGCTTGAGCGCCTTCTTGACGGTGTCGTGATAGTCGCCGCCCTGGGCATAGACCGAAATTCGGCCGCGGTCGGGTTGCCCGGCGAACGCGAGCGGGTCAGCTGCGGGCGCGTAGCTCATGCCGAGCGAGATCACGCTCTTCACGCCCGGCCACAACGCCGTCGGGCGCGAGCGGCGCTCCGCCGTCTCCTCCATCCAGATCATGTCGCCATGGGCGCCTCGGTCGAGCCATTCGCGAAGCCGCGCCGCGCTCGCCGGGGCCGCGTCGGCAGGGGCGATCCCGAACGCGCAGAAGCCGAGCTCGCGTGCTTTTTCCTCGAGGAGGCGGCGGTCCATAGCTTGCCATGTGGCATCGCGGGGCGATAGCACAAGCCATATCGGCGGGGAGCTTGGCGGGCGTGAGCGGCGGTTTAGCGATTGAGGCCAAAGGCCTTTTCAAGGCTTTCGACGGCAAGCCTGCAGTCAACGGCATCGACCTTCAAGTGCCTCAGGGCAGCATCTACGGGATCCTCGGCCCCAACGGCGCCGGCAAGACGACGACAATCCGGATGCTTCTCGGGATCATCGAGCCCGACCGCGGCAGCCGCACCTTGCTCGGCCGCGACCGCCCGCTCGATGCGGCGCGCGAGGTCGGCTACCTTCCCGAGGAGCGCGGCCTCTACCCCTCGATGCACTGCCGCGAGGCGATCGCCTTCATGGGCGCCCTTCGCGGCCTTCCGCTCGACGTCGGCCGCAAGCGCGCGGACATCCTGCTCGGCGACAATGGCCTCGGCGATTATGCCGCAAAGCCGATCAAGAGCCTGTCCAAGGGCATGGCCCAGACCGTCCAGCTGTTCGGCACCATCGTCCACCAGCCTAAATTGGTCGTCCTCGACGAGCCTTTCTCGGGCCTCGACGCGATCAACCAGGGTCGGCTCGAGCAGCTCATCCGTGACGAGGCTGCGGCGGGAACCACGGTCATCTTCTCGACCCATGTCATCCACCATGCCGAGCGGTTGTGCGAGCGGATCGCGATCATCGCGGAGGGCAGGGTTCGCTTCGAGGGCGAGGTCGCGGCGGCGCGCGACCGGCTCCGTCCCCAGGTCCGCCTTCGCACCCGCCAGCAGGACGGCGCCTGGCGCTCGGCCTTGCCGGCCGAGGCTGTCCGCAAGGGCGAGGTGTGGCATTTCGAGCTTCCGCTCTCCGGCGTCGAGCCGCTGCTCAAGGCGCTGATCGACGGCGGCGCCGGAATCGAGGAATTGTCGATCGAGCGGCCCGGCCTTCACGACGCCTTCGTCGCAATCGCCGGTGAGGCGGCGGCCCGTGCGATCGAGGAAGACCAACGGCGCGACCTGGAGAGTGCGGCATGACCAACCTGCTCGAAAGCGCCCTCGTCATCGCCCGCCGCGATTTCATCGCGAGCGTCTACACGCGAAGCTTCATCTTCTTCATGCTGACTCCGTTGCTCGTGGTCGGCTTCTCGATCCTGATCGGCTTCGTCAGCGCCAAGTCGGATATGGAGGACATCCCGGCCGTCGCCGTGGTGACCGACAGCGCCACCGCCGACGCCCTCAACCAGGCCCGCGCCAAGCTGGTGTCGCAGACCAGCGAGCGCAGCTTCCCTGTCCTTCGCCGCGTGGATCCGGCCGAAAATGTCCAGGCGCAGGCGCGGATCCTCCTGGCCGACGAGGAAGCCGGCCTGTCCAGCGTGTTCAGCGGCACGCTGGACCGCCCGGTGCTCCACGGCCCGGGCCGGATCGACGAGTTCGTCGGCGAGCGAATGAGCCTCGTCATCGAGCAGGCGCAGCGCAACGCCGCGCTTGCCGCCGCCGCGCCGGATTTTCGCCCCGCCGCGATCCAGCGCGACATTACAGGAGAGGCTGTCGGCAACCTTCGCGAGATCCGCACCGGAGTCGCCCGCTTCGGTCAGTTTATCGTCTTCTTCTTCACCTTGCTCCTCGCGACGATGCTTCTGTCGAACCTCATCGAGGAGAAATCCAACAAGGTGATCGAGGTGCTCGCCGCCGCGGTTCCCCTGGATTCGATCTTCCTCGGCAAGCTTCTCGCCATGCTCGCGGTGTCGCTGGTCGGGATCGCCTTGTGGGGCGGCGTGTTCGCGCTCGCGGCCGCCTTCTCCGTGCAGCTTCTGCCGGAGGGGGTCGAGCTTCCGGCGATCTCGCCGGCGGTTGGCTGGGGTGCCTACGCCCTGCTTCTGCCGATCTACTATACGATGAACTACATGCTGCTCGGCTCGCTGTTCCTCGGAATCGGCGCGCAGGCGAACAGCGTCCGCGAGGTTCAGACCCTCAACATGCCGATCACCTTCCTCCAGATGGGGGTGTTCGTCCTTGCGATGCTTGTGGTCGGCAACAAGGGCGGCCTCCTGCCGATGGTCGCCTATATCTTCCCGTTCAGCTCGCCGCTCGCGATGATCGCTGAGGCGGGCCAGTCGCCGGCCTTGTGGCCGCACCTGCTCGCCATCGCGTGGCAAGCCCTGTGGGTGTTCCTGATCATCCGGATCTCGGCCGGGCTGTTCCGCAAGACCGTGCTGAAATCGGGGGGCGAGGTGCGCATCATGCCGCGCCTGTCGCTTGGCCGGCGCCGCGGCTGATCCACGGCGCCGCGGCGGCCTTTCGGCTGGCGGAGACGGAGGGATTCGAACCCTCGGTAGGAGTAATCCCCCTACGGCGGTTTAGCAAACCGCTGGTTTCAGCCACTCACCCACGTCTCCGCGACCGGCCGGAGCGATGCCTATAGTGAGGCATTTCGGCCTCTTCAACCGGGCATTCAGACTCGGTCCGGCGCAATTCCGACTCGCCTCGCCGCCCGTTCATGGACGTGAAAGCTCATCCGTGAGCATGCTGTGGCCAAGTTGTAATGCGTGACCTGCGGGGGTTTTCGCCATGAAGAGGGCGTTCGTTCATCTTGCCGCTTTGGCGGCTTTCGTCTCGCTGCCCGGCGTCGCGTCGGCGCAGGTGCAGACCGTCGATCCGGATACCGGCGCCGGGTGGCAGACCCCGGCCGAGGATCCCTACGAGCAGCAGCAGCCGGCGGCCCCGCCGGCCGGCGACGAATGGACCCCGCTCGGCACCGCGCAGGAAGAGGCCGCCGCCGCGAATTCGACGCCGACCCAGACGGCCCCGGCCGTTCCGCCCGCTCCGACCAACAACTCCAGCCCGACCGCGCGCAACGAGACGGTTCCTCGCGAGGACATCTTCGCTGCCGCCGAGGGCGTGTTCGGCCGCGGCGCCGAAGGCCTTGCCGGGATCCTCGAGGACATCCTTCGCGACCAGGGCGAGCCGATCGCCTATATCGCCGGCCAGGAGGCCAGCGGCGCGTTCGTCCTCGGCGCGCGCTGGGGCTCGGGCGTCATGCGTCACCAGATCGAGGGCGACCGGGTCGTCTACTGGACCGGCCCGTCGATCGGCTTCGACGCCGGCGCCGACGCGAGCAAGGTCTTCATCCTCGTCTACAATCTCTATGACGGGCAGCAGCTGTTCCGCCGCTATCCCGGAGGCGAGGGCCGGGCCTATCTGGTCGGCGGGTTCAGCGCCAATTACCTGCGCCGCGGGGACGTCGTGCTGATCCCGGTCCGCCTCGGCGTGGGCGCGCGCCTCGGGGTCAATGTCGGCTACATGCGCTTCTCCGAGCGCAACCGCTGGCTGCCCTTCTAAGCGGCGCCGGCGAACTTCCAGCCCAAAGTCTCGCCGGCGTGGAAGGGGACGACGTTCGTCCCCGCGGCCGGCAGGCTGTCCGGCACGGCCTGCTCCGCGCGCACCAGGGTCACCCGCGCCTCGTTGAGCGGTAGGCCGTAGAAACGGGCCCCATTCTCCGAAGCGAACGCCTCGAACCTGTCGAGCGCGCCTTCCTCCTCGAACACGCTCGCATAGCTTTCGAGCGCATAGGGCGCGTTGAAAATGCCCGCGCAGCCGCAGCCGCTTTCCTTGGCCTCGATCGAATGCGGCGCGCTGTCGGTGCCGAGGAAGAATTTGGGCGAGCCCGAGGTCGCCGCCTCGCGAACCGCCAGCCGGTGCTTCTCCCGCTTGGCCACCGGCAGGCAATAAGCGTGCGGCCTCAGGCCCCCGGCGAAGATGGCGTTGCGGTTGATGATGAGATGCTGCGGGGTGACGGTCGCGGCGATGTTCGGCCCCGCCGCCATGACGAAGTCCACGCCTTCCGCGGTGGTGATATGCTCGAACACGATTTTGAGCTCGGGCATATCGAGGACGACTCCTGACAGCACCCGCTCGATGAACACCGCCTCGCGGTCGAACACGTCGACCTCCGGGTCGGTCACCTCGCCATGGACGAGCAGCGGCATCCCGATCGCCTGCATCCGCTCCAGCACCTTATAGATGTTGCGGATGTCGGTGACGCCATGGGCGCTGTTGGTGGTCGCGTTGGCCGGATAGAGCTTGCACGCCGTGAACACGCCCTCCGCATGACCGCGCGCGATCTCGTCGGCGTCGGCGTCGTCGGTCAGATAGCAGGTCATCAGCGGCGTGAACTCCGCTCCTTCCGGGAGCGCCGCAAGGATCCGCCCGCGATAGGCCCGTGCCGCGGCCACGGCCGTCACCGGCGGCGCCAGGTTCGGCATCACGATCGCCCGCCCGAAGTGCCGAGCCGTATACCCCGCCACCGCCTCCAGCATCGCCCCGTCGCGAAGGTGAACATGCCAATCGTCGGGGCGGCGGATGGTGAGGGTCTGGGGCATGCCGCGGCTTGTGACCGCATCACCCCTCCCTTTCAAGGGCACCCGACCGGCCGCACCCCTGCCCTCGATGACGCGCGCATGCTGCGCTTCATCCCCGTGAAGAGGTGCCGTTGCCGTCTATAGCTGAGAGCGACCGTGCCCGCGCGGAGGCGGCAAAGGCCGCAGCAATCAGTCGCCGCCGACCCGGACCATCGGGAGGCCGTCGAGGATCTTGCGGCGGAGCTCGAACTCGGCGCCATATTGCCCGACGGCGCGGGCGGCGGCCCGCTCGACGAGCATCCGCGCCAGCACTGCATGATCGGTGAGGCGCGACCAGCCGCACTGCTCGATCGAGACCGGCTGGCGGAACTTGGCGCCGAACTTGTCGCCGCGGCGCCAGGTCACGTAAGCGAGCTCAGACCCGATCCCGGGCAGCTCGAGGGTGACGCAGCTTCCCACCGTGACCCGGGCCTCACATTCGGCCCGGAAGCCGTTGCTGGACAGGTCGAGCACGCGCACTTCCAGGCTGCTCCACTCGTTGGGATGGAGCCGTGCCGGCTCGTCCAGAGCTAGTCTTTTCTCCCGCCGCACCTGTGCCTCTCGCTCGCTCCTAGCCACCGAGGTTTAGCCCGATTCCGGTTAATGAACTGCTGCCACGCCGGCCATCCGCTTCATCTTGCTAGGAATTCGGTAAAACTTCTCTGTCATAGAGCGGCCGGTTCGAAATGAGAGGCGCAAGTCCGATGAATGAATTTCGGTCCGCATTGCGAAATGGCGAAGTGAACCAGGTGGTCCGCCCGGCCGCCAAGAAGGAAAATTGCCGCAGGCGCGTGGCGGCCGACACCGGCCTCACCAACATTCTCATTCCGCGCGGCGAGCGCCGAACGACCAACCAGCGCCGCGAGGATCGCTTTCGCGGCGTCGTCGAGCGCGCGACCGTCTTCTTCCGCCGCAAGAAGGTCCTCGCCAAGATCGTCAACCTGTCGGGCAGCGGACTGATGCTCGAGGCGCCTATCGAGCCGCGCATCGGCGAGAAGCTGCGCGTCGAGTTCGAAGGCTTCGAGTCGCTGTACGGCCAGGTCTGCTGGGTCCGCGACGGCCGTTGCGGAATCGATCTCGGCGACGGAGCGATCCAGCTCGACTAAGCCTCATTAGCAGCTGGCGGCGCGCAGCCGCCGCGGCTACAAACAAAGGGTGAACGCAGAGCCCGCGTCCCCGCTGCGCAAGATCATCCATGTCGACATGGACGCCTTCTATGCGTCGGTCGAGCAGCGCGACGATCCCGAACTTCGAGGCAAGCCGCTCGCGGTCGGCGGCGGCTCGGAACGGGGAGTCGTGGCTGCGGCAAGCTATGAGGCGCGGGTCTATGGCGTTCGCTCGGCGATGGCCTCGGTCACGGCGCGGCGGCGCTGCCCGGACCTGATCTTCGTCAAGCCGCGCTTCGACGTCTACCGCGCCGTCTCCCAGCAGATCCGGGCGATCTTCGCCGACTATACGCCGCTGGTCGAGCCGCTCAGCCTCGACGAGGCCTATCTCGACGTCACCGAGGATCTGAAGGGCATCGGAATCGCGACCCGGATCGCCGAGGAGATCCGAGCCCGGATCCGCGCCGAGACCGGCCTCACGGCGTCGGCCGGGGTGTCCTACAACAAGTTCCTCGCCAAGCTGGCCTCCGACCAGAACAAGCCGGACGGCCTGTGCGTGATCACCCCCGCCAAGGGAGCCGCATTCGCCGCGAGCCTTCCGGTCAGCCGCTTCCACGGAGTTGGACCCAAGACGGCCGCCAAGATGGAGCGGCTTGGAATCGTCACCGGCGCCGATCTCGCAGCCAAGGACCTCCCCTTCCTCGAGCGCCATTTCGGGAGCTCGGGCCCCACCTATTACCGTCTCGCGCGAGGCATTTGCGACCGCCAGGTGAGACCGGACCGCGAGCGCAAGTCGATCGGCGCCGAGGACACGTTCATGGAGGACCTGACCGACGCGGCTAGGATGGAGGCCGAACTCGACCGGATCAGCCACACGATCTGGTCGCGAATGGAGGGCCGCGGGATCGAGGGACGGACCGTCGTCCTCAAGATGAAGTATCAGGACTTCCGCATCGTCACCCGCAGCCATTCGCTTTCGCGGCCGGTGGCGGGGCGCGAGGAATTCTATGAGATCGGCCGAACGCTGCTCCACCGGCTGGTCCCGGTCGCCAAGCCCGTGCGCCTGCTCGGGCTCACCCTATCGGGCCTCCGCAACGACGAGCCGACGGTTGAGATCGAGCCGGTCCTGCCGCTTCTGTGACCTTGTCAGGCAAGCTCAGACGAGCCGGGCTCGAACAAGCCCCCGCACCGAATTGCCGATCAGGAAGCCGCCCTCAAGATCGCGCTCGCGAAGCGGCGCTTCGACCGCTCGGCCCTCCTCGATCAGCCGCTGGCGAAGCACACCGGGAAGCAGCCCGGCCGACGAAGGCGGAGTGAGCAGAAGGCCGTCGCGCTCGACGAAGATGTTGGTGAAGCTGCCTTCGGTGAGGAAGCCCACGGGGTCGGTGAACACGACCTCCCAGCTTCCCGCCGCAGCGAGCGCCTCTCGGTGGAAGGCGCGGTCGCTGGTCTTGTGGCGGAGGCGGAAATCCTTCGGCGACACCGGCAGCGGCCGGACCGCGACCGGCACCGGTTCAGAAGGCGGCTCGCTTAGGGGCTCGACCTCGACCGCCATGGTTCCGCTTCGCGCAAGAAGCAGCCGCACCTTGGCGTTGCCGGCTCCGAAGCCCGCCGCCTGAAGTTCGTTGCGCGCGCCGTGACGATCGAAGTCGAAGCCGAGCGCCTCCGCGCTGGCCTTCATCCGGGCGAGGTGCAACTCGAGGTCGACCATCCCCTCCTGGGGGTCGTGCCGAATCGTCTCGACGAGGTCGAAGCTGCGCTCAGCCGCGACGAAGGCGCCCTTGGCGAGGCACTCGCGCCATTCGGCCTCGGCGCCGCTGTCGGCGACGATTCCGGAGCCGAGGCCGAGCCTTGCCACCTCCTCGCCGTCGCGGATGGTGAGGGTTCGGATCGCCACGTTGAAGGCGGCATCGCCATTGGGCCGGATTCGCCCGATCGAGCCGCAATAGACCCCGCGCGGCGACTGCTCGAGCCGGTCGATGATCTCCATCGCGCGCAGCTTGGGAGCGCCGGTGATCGAGCCACAGGGGAAGAGCGCTCGGATCACGTCGACCGGGTCCCGGCCGGACTCCAGCTTTGCGGCGACGGTCGACACCATCTGGTGGACGGTGGGGTAGGTCTCCACCGTGAACAGCTTGGGCACCTGCACACTGCCCGGCGCCGCCACACGTGACAGGTCGTTGCGCAGCAGGTCGACGATCATCAGATTCTCGGCGCGCTGCTTGGGATCGCTCGCAAGCTCCGCGATCGCGCCGCGGTCCTCGTCCGGAGACGCGCCGCGCTGCGCAGTGCCCTTCATCGGCCGAGCCCTCAGCTCGCCCCTGTCGAGCGTGAAGAACAGCTCCGGCGAAAGCGACAGGATCCAGTGAGCGCCGGTGAACACCACCGCCCCGAACCCGGCCTTCGCGCGCCGGCGAAGCGCCGCGTAGAGGGCGAGCGGATGGCCGGCGAACTTCACCTCCGACTGGAAGGTGAAATTGGCCTGATAAATGTCACCGTCGAGGATGTGCTCGTGGATTTGTGCCAGCGCGGAATCATAATCGGGCCGCTCGATCAGCGGCCTCGGCCCTCGGCACCAGGCGCCGGCAGGGTCTGGCAGAAGCGCCTCGGCGTCGGCGCGCTCGGCGCGGTCGAACAGTCCGAACCACAGGAGCGGGACGCCGTCTGCAGGCGCAGGACGAGCCAGCGGCGCGAGCTTGGGGTCGAGCGCGAAACCTGCCTCATAGGACAGAAATCCCGCCGCCTGCCGCCCGCCGAGATCGCGCAGCTGCTCGAGCGCGCCGTTCACCTCGCCCGGCTCGAGCGCGGCGATGAAGCCTGACGGCTCGCTGAGCAGCGTCGCGCTGCCGCCGCGCGCATTGTCGATCAGCACGAAAGGCTGGTCGATCGGGAGGCGTGGGCGGCTGGTCACGCGCGCAGCGATGCCGACGGCACCGCTCTTTGTCGAGCCGATTGCGGAGGTCGGGGCCCGGGGATAAGCCAGAGGGATAAAGAACAAACGAATTGGGGAGGGATTGCCAATGCGCCGGAAGCTGCTCGGCCTTGTCCTGCTCGCATCCGCGAGCGCCGTCGTCGCCCAGACCGCCCAGCCGACCGCGCCGCGCGTCGTCGAGAAGCCGGCAGCGCTGACCGCGGACGGAATCCCGCCGGTCCCGGCCGATCTCGCCGAGCGCACGCGCCCCTATATGGAATTCCGGACCGCCAGCTTCACCAGCTGGAACCCGCGCGACCGGTCGATGACCATCTCGACACGCTTCGCCAACACCGCGCAGGTGCACAGCGTCGCCCGGCCGATGGGAATGCGCCAGCAGCTGAGCTTCGAGGTCGAGCCGGTGTCGGGCGGCTGGTCTCCCAACGGCGACGTGCTGCTCGTCCAGAAGGACAGCGGCGGCAACGAATTCTACCAGATCTATACGCTTGCCAACGGCCGCCTCACTCTCGTCACCGACGGCCGCAGCCGCAACAGTTTCGGCGCGTGGAGCAAGGACGGCCGCTTGATCGGCTATTCCTCGACCCGCCGCAACGGCACCGATTCCGACCTCTATGTGATGGATCCTCGCAATCCGTCGACGGACCGCATGGTCGCACAGGTGAGCGGCGGCGGGTGGTCGATCCTCGATTTCTCCCCCGACGGGCGCCAGGCGCTGGTCGGCGAATATATTTCGGTCACCAAGTCGAACTTGCACCTTCTCGACCTCGCCAGCGGACGGATGACGCCGGTCGGCGATCACAGCCGCTCGATCGCTTATGGCGGCTCCCAATTCGCCCCCGACGGCACCTTGTGGGTCACATCGGACGAGGGCTCCGAGTTCCAGCGCCTCGGCAGGCTCGACGTGCGCACCGGCGCTTTCCGACCGGTCGTCACCAACATCAACTGGGACATCGAGAGCTTCGACATCGCCGAGGACGGCCGCTTCATCGCCTATACCGCGAACGAGGCGGGCCGCTCTCGTCTCTACCTTCTCGATCCCGCCACCGGCCGTTCGCGCTCTGTCGACCTGCCCGCCGGCCTGATCGGCGGAATCGAGATCGCGCCGTGGGGCGACATCGGCTTCACCTTCACCTCGGCGCGGAGCCCGGCCGATGCCTATTCGGTCAATCCGCAGACGCTGGCGGTCACCCGCTGGACGCAGAGCGAGACCGGCGGCCTCGACCCCAACGTCAACATCGAGCCCGAGCTTGTCGAGGCTCGAAGCTTCGACGGGGAGCGCATCTCGGGCTTCCTCTACCGCCCGGACGCGCGCCGCTTCCCGGGACCGCGCCCGCTGATCGTCAACATCCACGGCGGTCCGGAAGGCCAGTCGCGTCCCGGCTTCCTCGGCCGAAACAACTATCTGCTCAACGAGCAGGGAATCGCGATCTTCTATCCCAACGTCCGCGGCTCGACCGGATACGGCAAGCGCTTCCTCGGCCTCGATAACGGAGCGGCGCTTCGCGAGAACAGCGTTCGCGACATCGGCGCCTTCCTCGACGTCCTCGAGCGTGACCCGGCGATCGACCGTAGCCGAATGGCCATCACCGGCGGCTCCTATGGTGGCTATATGTGCTACGCATCGGCGATCCATTACGGCCAGCGGCTGCGCGGCGCGAACTGCGTCGTCGCCATCTCCAACTTCGTGACCTTCCTCGAGAACACCCAATCCTATCGCCGCGATCTGAGGCGCGTCGAATATGGCGACGAGCGCGATCCCGCCGAGCGCGCGCGCCTGCTCACCATCTCGCCGATGACCCGCTCGCGCGAGCTCAACATCCCGCTGATGGTGGTGACCGGAGCCAACGATCCGCGCGTGCCCGCATCGGAAGCCGACCAGATGGTCGCTGCGGTCCGGGCCAACGGCCGCGAGGCCTGGCACCTCATCGGACAGAACGAAGGCCACGGCTTCGCCAAGAAGGAGAATGCCGACTACCAGTTCTGGGCCAGCCTGATGTTCTGGGATCGAACCCTGCTCGGCAACGCGCCCGCGCCGACCCGCGGCGCAGCGGCACCGGCGGGCGAACGCGGCCGCTAGCCCAAACAGGCGGCCGCCGCTTGCATCGGCGCGCGGCGGCCGCCATCTCCTCGCCATGACCACTCAGCCACCGCTCAAGGCGGCGATCATCCCGGTGACGCCGCTCCAGCAAAATTGCACTTTGATCTGGTGCACCGCGACCATGAGGGGCGCGTTCACCGATCCGGGCGGCGATCTCGACAGGCTGAAGGCGGCCGCGGCGCAGCATGGCGTCACCGTCGAGAAGCTTCTGCTCACCCACGGCCATATCGACCATTGCGGATCGGCCAAGATCCTCGCCGACGAGCTCGGAGTGAAGATCGAGGGGCCGCACGAGGACGATCGCTTCTGGATTTCGCGCCTGGAGGACGACGGCCGCAAATACGGAATCCAGGGCAAGCCGTTCGAAAGCGACCGCTGGCTGGTCGACGGCGACCAGGTGACGGTCGGCAACCTCACCCTCGACGTCTATCACTGCCCCGGCCACACGCCCGGCCACGTCGTCTTCCACCATCCCGAATCGAAGTTGGCGATCGTCGGCGACGTGCTGTTCCAGGGCTCGATCGGCCGAACCGACTTCCCGATGGGCAATCATCAGGACCTGATCGACGCGATCACATCCAAGCTGTGGCCGCTCGGCGACGACACGGTGTTCGTGCCAGGGCACGGCCCGGCCTCGACCTTCGGGCGCGAGCGCCAGACCAACCCCTTCGTCGCCGACAGGGTTCTCGCCGGCGCCTGACACACGGGAACGCTCCTCATGACGGGGGCGTTACCGACCCGTTATGAAGTGGCTTGCGTTCCCCCTGTTGTTGCTGAGCGTCGGCGGATGCGGCTCCCTGCCGCGCGATCAGGAGCAGACTCTCGAGCGGATCGCTGAGACCCGCGAAGTGCGGGTCGGAGTGACCGCCGCCGCGGAACAATCGCCTCATTTCGCTCGCCTGTTCAGCTTCATTCACCGCTCTGCTTCCGCTGCGGGCGGAAGCCCCAGGATCGAGGTCGGCGCCGCCGAGGCGCTGCTTCTTCGTCTCGAGGCGGGTGAGCTCGACCTCGTCGTCGGCGAGTTCGACCGGTCCAGCCCCTGGTACCAGCGGGTTCACCTGCTGCGCCCGCTGGCGTCGCGGAGCGTCGGGAACAGCGAGCTCGAGGCGACCGCCGCCGCGCGCAACGGCGAGAATGGCTGGATCATGCTGATCGAGCGCGAAGCACGGGCGCTGTCGACACAGTCATGATCGAGCCGGTTCCGAAGGAGATCGAGGCCGACCTCGCCCGCGCGCGCCGCCTATCCTGGTGGACGCTCGCCTGGATGAGCTCGATCATCGTCCTGATGTTCTTCGTCATGGGCTCGAGCCAGGCGATGCGCACCGCGTTCATCGAGGACTTGCTCAGCATCGTCCCCTCGATCGTCCTGCTGATCGCGCTGAGGCTGGAGCGCAAGGAGCCGACCAAGCTGTTCCCCCACGGCTACGACCGGGCCCACAGCATCGCCTTCCTCATTGCCGCGACCGCGCTGACCATCTTGGGCGCCGCGTTGCTGTTCGGTTCCGTCCGCACCCTAATGATGGGCGAGCATATCACCATCCCGTCGGTGTTCCTGTTCGGCCAGCAGGTCTGGCTCGGCTGGCTGATGGTGGCGACCTTGCTCTATTCGGTCGTACCGCCGTTCATCCTCGGGCGGATGAAGCTGCCGGTCGCCGAGCGGCTTCATGACGAGGTGCTTCACACCGACGCCTTGATGCAGAAGGCGGACTGGATGACGGGGCTGGCTGGGATCGGCGGGGTGATCGGAGTGGGCCTCGGCTATTGGTGGGCCGATGCGGCGGCCGCGGCGCTGATCTCGCTCAGCATTCTTCAGGACGGCATCGGCGCCCTGCGCACAGCCGCAGCCGAGCTCGCCGACGGCGCTCCTCGCGATCTCAGCTCATCGGACATCGCGCCGGACGCCGACGCCTTGTGCGAGGAGCTCAAGCTGCGCTGGCCGGACGGGGAGATCAGGGTGAGGGAGTCCGGGCGCTACATCCTCGCCCAGGTGCGCGGAGTCCATCCGCCGGCGGGAGGAGTCGACCTGGATTCGCTGTGGCCGTGCGAGCCCGAGCGGCGCTGGCGATTCGCCGAGCTGGAGTTCGTGCCGCCCGAGCCGGACGCCCGCTAGCTCTTGAGGACCGGCGCTTCCCGGCGTTCCGGAGTGCGCTCGATCTGAGTGTAGGTCAGAGCGATCGCCCAGGCGCCGAGCGCGAGAAGCACGCCCCAGCTGCCGAGGACCCCGAGGATCCGGAGCTTCGAGAGTTTGTCGCTGTCCATTCCGAAGGCGTGGACGATGCGCGCCAGGAAGAAGATGATCGTTGCCGCCCACAGGAACTCGGCGCGGCCCCCCGCAAGCTCGAGCAAGGCGAGCAGCACGAGGAAGATCGGCGCGTTCTCGGCATAGTTGGAATGGGCGCGCATTCGCCGAAGCATCGCGGGATTGCCGCCGTCGCCATGAAGGATCTTCTGGGTTCGGCGGATGTGCGATACGCGGATGCTGAGCCAGATGTGAAGCAAGGCAGCGGCGCCCGCGGCGGTGAGCGCGATCGGCAGGATCATGGAAGGCCTCCCCAAAATTGGGGCCCCGCTTGGCACGCGGCCGCAAAGCTTGCAACGGCAGCCAAATCAGCTATAGGGCGCAGCCTTCCGCGAGCATCGGAAAGCATGGCGGTGCAATGGCCTCAAGGCCGTTGACCCGCGGCCCCGCGCTCGCCACATCAGAATCGATCTTGAAGAAGAGGCAGTAGCCGCCATGGCCGTTCCCAAAAGAAAAACGACGCCGTCGAAGCGCGGCATGCGTCGCAGCCACGACGCCATCAAGCCGATGAGCTTCCAGGAGTGCCCGAATTGCGGCGAGCTCAAGCTGCCGCACAATCTGTGCCGCGGCTGCGGTCACTATAACGGCCGCGAGATCGTCTCGACCGAGGCCTGATCTCTGGCGGGTCTGCAACAGGGGACGATTTAATTGGGCAGCGGGCCACGGATCGCAATCGACGCGATGGGTGGCGACTCGGGCCCTGCGGTCGCGGTCGCCGGCGCAGCGCGCGCCTGGCGCCGACGCAAGGACCTGTCCTTCCTCCTGTTCGGCGACCAGTCGCTGATCGAAGCGGAGCTGAAGCGCGAGGGCGACTTCGCGTCGGTCTGCCGGATCATCCATAGCGACGACCAGATCAGCGGCGAGGAGCGGCCGAGCCAGGCGCTTCGCCGCTCGAAGACGACATCGATGGGCCAGGCGATCGCCGCCGTGAAGGCCAAGGAGGCCGACGCAGTCGTCTCCGCCGGCAACACCGGCGCACTGATGGCGATGGCCAAGCTCGCGCTTCGCACCCTTCCCGGCATCGACCGTCCCGCGCTTGCAGCGATGATGCCGACGCTCGGCGACAATGACGTCGTCATGCTCGATCTCGGCGCCAACACCGATTGCGACGCCAACAACCTCGTCCAGTTCGCGGTGATGGGCGCGGCTTATGCGCGAGTCGTCCTCGACCTGCCCGAGCCGCGGGTGAGGCTCCTCAACATCGGCACCGAGGCGGTCAAGGGCACCGACGAGCTCAAGGACGCCGCCGCCATCCTCTCCGCCGCAGAAAGCCTTCGAATGCGCTTCGACGGCTTTACCGAGGGCGACAAGATGTCGCGCGGCGACATCGACGTGATCGTCACCGACGGCTTCTCCGGCAACATCGCCCTGAAGACGATGGAAGGCACCGCACGTTTCGTCGGCGACCTCATTCGCCGCGCCTTCGCCAATTCCATCCGCTCGAAGGTCGGCTTCCTGATCTCTCGGCCGGCGACGCGCCTTTTGAGGTCGACGCTCGATCCCAACAACCACAATGGCGGGGTCTTCCTCGGCCTCAACGGAGTCGTGGTGAAGAGCCACGGAAGCGCCAACGATGTCGGCATGGCCAACGCCATCCGGGTCGCGGCGCGAATGGTCCGTCACGAGATCCTGGAACGGATCGAGGAGGATCTCGGCCATGTCCCCGGGCGCCAGACCAAGCGAGCCGCCGCAGCGCAATGACCACTGACCTTATTCGCCGTTCCATCATCGCAGGCACCGGATCGGCGCTTCCGCCGCGCCGGGTGACCAACGCCGAGCTCGCCGAGCGGGTCGACACCACCCACGAGTGGATCGTCGAGCGCACCGGGATCGAGGCCCGCCATATCGCCGCCGACGGCGAGACGACCGCCACCCTGGCGACGGAAGCGGCGCTCAAGGCGCTCGCGGATGCGGGTGTCGAGGCGGACAAGGTCGGCCTCATTGTCCTCGCCACCGCGACTCCCGACCAGACCTTCCCGGCGAGCGCGACCCGGGTGCAGACGATGCTCGGAATCAACGACTGCATCGCGTTCGACGTCGCGGCCGTGTGCACCGGCTTCCTCTACGCCCTCTCGGTCGCCGACAACATGATCAAGGGCGGCATGGCCGACTATGCCCTGGTCATCGGTTCTGAGACGTTCAGCCGGATCCTCGACTGGGACGACCGCACGACGTGCGTCCTGTTCGGCGACGGCGCCGGAGCGATCCTGCTCAAGGCCGAGGAGACCCGCGACCAGGGCGTCCTCGCCACCCGGCTCCACGCCGACGGCCGGCACAACGACCTTCTCTATGTCGACGGCGGCGTTTCGACGACCGGCACCGTCGGCAAGCTGCGCATGAAGGGCAAGGAGGTCTTCCGCCACGCGGTGGTCAACCTCGCCGAGGTTCTGGGCGAGGTGCTCGAGGCCGCGGGCCACGAGCCGTCCGAAGTCGACTGGGTCGTCCCGCACCAGGCCAACAAGCGGATCCTCGACGCAACCGCCAAGAAGCTCGGCCTTTCGCCGGAGCGCGTCGTCATCACGGTCGACCAGCACGCCAATACGTCGGCCGCATCGGTCCCGCTGGCGCTCGACACCGCGATCAAGGACGGCCGGATCAAGCGCGGCGACCTGCTCGTGCTCGAGGCGATGGGCGGCGGCTTCACCTGGGGAGCGGCGGCGGTTCGCTACTGAAGCGCTTGCGAGGCAGGTGGAACGGCTACCGGCCCGGTAAACGCGAGAATGAGGAACCACCCAGTAATGCCCGCAGGCGGATTGCGCGTCTGAGGCATTGCGACTATCGTCCTCTATCTAAGCACAAGTTCCCCGGGGGGAAGAAATGGCGGATGCAGGCACGATGAGAAAGCCGGAGGCCGCGGGCACGCTGACTCGCGCCGACCTTGCTGATGTCGTCCATCACGAGATCGGACTGTCACGCGCTGAATCGGCCAATATCGTCGAGCGTATCCTTCACCACATGTGCCACTCGTTGTCCGAGGGCGAAAATGTGAAGATCTCGGGCTTCGGCAGCTTCATCCTGCGCGACAAGGGCGAGCGGATCGGCCGGAACCCCAAGACCGGGGTCGAAGTGCCGATCGCGCCCCGGCGAGTCCTTACGTTCCGCGCCAGCCAGATCATGCGCGAGCGGATCGCCCGCGCCGATTAAGCGATGGCGGGCAAGAGCCAGCAGGCCTTCCGCACCATCAGCGAATTGGCTGGCGAACTTGGCGTTCCCCAGCACATCCTGAGATATTGGGAAACGCGCTTCCCGCAGCTGCGGCCGCTCCAGCGCGCGGGCAACCGCCGCTATTACCGCCCCGACGACGTCGCGCTGGCGCGGCGGATCCACCATCTGCTGAACAGCGAAGGCTATACGATCCGCGGAGTCCAGCGCGTGCTCAGCCAGAAGGGCGGCCCTGCTGCCGATCCGGCCCCGGAGCAGGCGCTGGATGCGCCACCGCCCCCTGCCCCGGCCGCGGCCCAGAACGGCCCGCGCGACGCCTTCGCCGCCGAGCGCCTGCGCGCGGTTCGCGCTTCTCTGGCCGCCGCGCTGGAAGAAAGCCGGAGCTGACAGGCCCTATTTGTACATGCCTTCGCGAAGGTTGATGCCGTGCTCGATCCAGGCCTTGAGCGCGCACAGCATCTGCGACCAGCCCATGCAATTGCCGTAGCTCGCCTTGAGTCCGCCAGGAGTCTCGCGCCAGCCTTCCTCGGCAATCTCGACCAGGGTTCGACCGTCCTCGAGTGAGGTAAAGGTCATGGTCACCTTGGTCTTGTAGCCGGCGGAGGCGACGCCCTCGCCGCCTTCCGGCGGGCCGCTTTCATTGGCTTCCCAGCGAAGCACGATCCGCTCGTTCGGAACGGCCTCCACAACCTCGACCGGAAAGGCGCCGGGGAAATCGTGGAAGTCCCAGGTCACCGTCGCGCCAGTCTCGAGCCGTCCCTGGGCGCCGCCGGTGGTGAAGTAGCGGGAGAGCTTGTCGGGATCGGCGACCGCCTCGAACACCTCGCCGACCGGCTTGCCGATGTGCGCGGAGACTTTGAACTTGAGGTCCATGGCCATCCTCCTCCTGTGCTGCGCCGCGATCCCTAGTCTTCGGGCCCGAGCTCCGGGTCCAGATCGCGCGGGCGAATGAAGCGCGTGAGCGTGCCGCCGGCAGCCGCCACGTCCGCCCAGCTGTCGACCTCGAAGCGGATCTCGGCGAGGGTCGCGGTCGGATATTTAACCTCGACCTCCTGGCGAAGCCCGTTCTCCTCGCCCCCCGTGAGCAGCAGGACAAGCTGCTCGAGACCGGGATTGTGGCCGACGACGAGCAGCCGCTCGACCTTGTCGTCAACGTCGTGGATGCGGTCGAGAAGGACCGCGGGGCTGGCGAGATAGAGGTCGGGATGCTGCTCCGGCTCGAGGGCGTGGCCATAGCCGTCGCCGACATCGCGGAGCGTCTCGGTCACCCGAACCGCGGGGGAAGCGATGATCGCGTCGAAGGTAAGGCCCTGGTCGCGCATCGCCCGGCCGACCACCCGGGCGGCCTTTCGCCCCCGCTTGTTCAAGGGGCGGTCGAAGTCGCGCGAGACCGGGTCGTCCCAGCCGGACTTGGCGTGCCTGAGCAGCGTCAGAATCTTCATGCGCGTGGTCGGGATTCCTTCAAACGGCTTCCTCTTGCCGCATCGCCGCCTCGGTTGGAAGCCACGTCTGAACGCGAGAGACCGCCTCGGCGAGGGGCACTCGGCGGATCGCAACCCCGGGCGGGAAGGCGGTCATAAGCCGTGACGGCGCGGCCGAGGAGAGAAGGACGAACAGTCCGCGGTCGCCGCCGCGGCGAATGAGGCGGCCGAACGCCTGGGCGAGGCGGGCGCGGACCACGCGGTCGTCATAGGCGCTTCCGCCGCCGACCGCCCGGCGCGCGGCGTGAAGGACGGTCGGCCGCGGCCAGGGAATACCTTCCATCACCACCAGCCGAAGCGAATGCCCGGGGACGTCGACTCCGTCGCGAAGAGCGTCGGTGCCGAGCAGACTCGCGCTCGGATCGTCGCGAAAGATGTCGACGAGGGTGCCGGTGTCGATCGGGTCGACATGCTGAGCGTAGAGCGGGAGGCCGGCGCGGGCGAGGCGATCGGCGATGCGGGCGTGGACAGCGCGAAGCCGATTGATCGCGGTGAACAGGCCGAGCGTCCCTCCGCCGGCAGCCTCGATCAGCCGGGCATAAGCACCCGACAAGGCTGGGAGATCGCCGCGCTTGAGATCCGTGACGATGAGCACTTCGCTGTTCACCGCATAGTCGAACGGGCTGTCCGCGGCGAAATGGGCAACTCGCCCGAGATGGCAGGCGCCCGTGCGTGCTTCGGCGGCCTCCCAGCTCTCGCCGCCGCGAAGGGTGGCCGAGGTGACGACCACTCCGTGAGCCGGCTTGAGAACGGTCTCCGCAAGGGGACGGGTGGGATCGAGCCAGCGGCGGTGGAGGCCCATGTCGAACTCGCGCCCCTCGACCCGCTCGACGGCGAGCCAATCGACGAAATCGGGATCGGCTGGGCCTCCTACGCGTCCGGCGAGGGCGACCCAGGAGGCGATGGTCTGGGTGCGCCAGGCAAGGCCGGACAGAGCCCCCTCGACCCGCGCCCGCGCCGGAGCGTCGAGCCAGTCGGGCGCGTCCTCAAGCACCGCCTCAAGGCGCTTGCCGAGAGCGACCAGCGCCCGCATCAGCCGCTCCAGCACCGCCACGGCCTCGCCGGCCGCGGCGACGAAGGCGCCGTCGGGCTCGGCAAGCTCGGTCTCGATTCCGAAGCCGGAATCCTGGGCGGTGGCCCGCGCATAGACGCTGTTGCGGACGGCGAGGAGAAGCGCCTCGACCGGGCCCCAGGGCGCACCCTCCGCGAGCCGTCCGAGCCAGCCGTCGGACGGAAGCTCCTGAGCCGCCGCCACCGCTGCAGCCACCGCGTCCGCGCCGGCTTCGTCATAGCTGACCACGTCCATCAGCCGCGCCTGGAGGCCGCGTCGGCGTCCGCGCGAGCGTCCCTCCGGTCCCAGGATCCAGCGCCTGAGCTCGATCGCCTCCTGGCCCGACAAAGCCGCGCCGAAGGTGGAATCAGCGGCGTCGAACAAATGATGGCCCTCGTCGAAGACGAGGCGCGTGGGCGCAGCGCCAGTCTCGCGCCCGCGAGCGGCGTTGACCATGACGAGCGCGTGATTGGCGACGACGATGTCGGCGTCCTGGCTCGCGCGCGACGCCCTCTCGATGAAGCATTTCCGGTAATGGGCGCAGCCGGCGTAGACGCACTCGCCGCGCCGGTCCGTAAGCGCCGTCGCTCCGGCGCGGCGGAACAGGCTCCCAAGCCATCCGGGCAGATCGCCGCCGACCATGTCGCCGTCGCGGCTGTACGCCGCCCAGCGCGCGACCAGTTGAGCCAGGATCGCCGCCCGACCGGAAAAGCCGCCCTGAAGCGCGTCTTCGAGATTGAGAAGGCACAGATAATTTTCGCGGCCCTTGCGGACGACCATCTTGGCGCGGCGTTCGACGGGGTCCGGGAACAGCCGCTCGCCCTCGCGGGTGAGCTGGCGCTGAAGGGCCTTGGTGTAGGTCGAAACCCACACCGCGCCGTCGGCGCGCTGCGCCCACAACGAGGCCGGCGCGAGATAAGCGAGAGTCTTGCCGATGCCCGTGCCCGCTTCGGCAAGAAGCATGTGCGGTTCGCCAGCCACCTTGCGCGGATCGAACGCCGCCGCCGCGGTCTCGGCATAGAGGCGTTGGCCCGGCCGGGGTTCGGCGCCCGTGCCCGTGAGTTCGGTCAGCCGCTCGGAAACCTCGCTCGGGTCGATTCGTATGTTGCGTGGGGCCCCTCGCCCCGCGGCCTCGCTCCATTCGGGGAGGCGCGAGAACAGCCAGCGCTCATCGCGCTCGGGCCGCCGCACCCTTTGCGCCACCGCGGCCGCCCACGGCCAGCGCAGCCGGCCGAGCGCCTGAGCACTGCTCCACGCCCCTTCGCGCTCGGGCCAGTCGGCATCCAGAACCGCGAGCAGCTTGGCCGCGGCCCGGCGCAGGAAGCCCGCGGCCTCGGAATCCGACGCCGGCGGTTCAAGCTCCAAGGCCTGCGCGAGACCATGCGGCGTCGGCACCGCGAATCGCGCCGGAAAGACGAATGCGAACAATTCGAGCAGATCGAGCCCCGACAAATCGGGATAGCCGAGCCGGCTGCCCACCAGCGGGGCGTTGAGCAGGATCATCGGCGTGTCGGCGGCGCGGGAGATCGCCTCCCCGCGCCCCACCCCCTCGGTCACTCCGTCCGGCCGGGCGATCCAGATCCCGCCATGGGTCGCGTAAAGCGCAGGATAAAGCAGGTCGCCCGTCACTCGACCCTTCTACGCCTCACCAGAACGAAACGGCAACAGACGTTGCCGGGTCAGGCGACCTTTTCCATGACTTCGTCGGACATTTCGTAATTGCCCCACACGGTCTGGACGTCGTCGTCGTCCTCGAGCGCGTCGACCAGCTTGATGAGCTGGGCGGCGTCGGCTTCGCCGAGATCGACCGAATTCTGCGGGCGCCAGGCGAGCTTGACGCTCTCCGGCTCGCCGAGCGCGGCCTCAAGCGACTTGGCGACTCCGTGGAGGTTGTCGATGCTGGTCCAGATCTCGTGGCCCTCGTCGTCGCTCTCGACGTCGTCGGCGCCGGCGTCGATCGCCGCTTCCAGAACGTCGTCGGCCGAGCCAGCGCTCGCCGGGTAGCTGATCAGGCCCAGACGGTCGAAGCCGTGGCTCACCGACCCGGGAGCGCCGAGATTGCCGCCGTTCTTGGAGAAGATGGTGCGAACGTTGGTCACGGTGCGGTTGCGGTTGTCGGTCAGAGCCTCGACGATCAGCGATACGCCGCCGGGACCGAAGCCCTCGTAGCGCAGCTCCTCGTAATTCTCGGCATCGCCGCCGGTCGCCTTGTCGATGGCGCGCTGGATATTGTCCTTGGGCATCGACTGCGCCTTGGCGGCGAGTACCGCGACGCGAAGGCGCGGGTTCATGTCGGGGTCCGGAGCGCCCATCTTAGCGGCGACCGTGATTTCGCGCGAAAGCTTCGAAAACATCGCCGAGCGCTTTTTGTCCTGCGCGCCCTTGCGGTGCATGATATTCTTGAATTTGCTGTGACCGGCCATATTCGAGCGGCTTTCCTCTTTGCCAGAAGTTGCTCTCCCTTAAGCGAGAGCTGGTCCTGCGGACAATTCCCCAGCTTTTTTACGGGCGGTTAACCCCGAACGTTTTACGTCAGGTTGATCCGTGTTAGGAGCCGGATCGGGTTGGGAGGGCAGTTCGGCATGGAATCCGATTTCCGTTACTATACGCGACGCGCCGCCGAAGAGCGGGGCCGCGCCCAACGCGCCGTCACTGAAGCCGGCCGCCAGCGACATCTCGAGCTCGCCCAGATCTTCGCGGTCAAGGCATCGCAATATCCCGACGACCGCCAGACCATAACGATGCCGCTGGTTCGCGCCGCCTGAACCACGCCTTCTCGTTCGACCGAGCTGGTTGCGAGTGGTGCTGCCGGTGAGGATTGAACTCACGACCTCAGCCTTACCAAGGATGCGCTCTACCACTGAGCTACGGCAGCACGTCTCGCAGGGGCGGCGCTATGGCCGCTCCCCTAGCCTACGTCAAGGCGGGTTGCGGCAGGAGCCGCGTCCGCTCTAGGTGAGCCCCTATGGCGCAAGATCCCGACCGTGAAAAGAGGCTGGCCGAAGCGCTTCGCGCCAACCTGCGCCGCCGAAAGGCGCAGCAGCGCGCGGCGGACGCGCCGCAATCCGAGCCCGGCCCGCCCGAACGGGACTAACCCACAGCAAAGAGGATGATTCGGGGTCCGCTCGCCGCATCCGCCTTGCCGATCCGCGCACGCATCGGCCATTGCATCGGACAATGACTGCCAAGATCGACATGGGTATCGACGGCAGTGGCAATTGTGCCGCTGTCGACCTCGAGGAACTGCTTGCCACCCGATTGCTCGTCCAGGGCAATTCGGGATCGGGCAAGTCGCACCTTCTGCGCAGGTTGCTCGAAGGCAGCGCTGGCCTGGTCCAGCAGATCGTCATCGATCCCGAAGGCGACTTCGTGTCGCTGTGCGATGCGTTCGACCATGTCGCGATCGACGCCGCCCAGTACAGCCTGACCGAGATCGAAAGGCTCGGCGCCCGCGTGCGCGCCCACCGCGCCTCCGTGGTGCTCAACCTCGAAGGCGTCGACATGGACGGGCAGATGCGCTGCGCCGCCGCCTTCCTGTCGGCCCTGTTCGATGCGCCTCGCGAGCATTGGTACCCCGCGCTGGTGGTGGTCGACGAGGCGCAGGTGTTCGCGCCCGCGGCTGCCGGCGAGGTCGCCGACGACGCCCGGCGAGCCTCGCTTGGCGCGATGACCGATCTCATGTGTCGTGGCCGCAAGCGCGGTCTCGCCGGGGTGATCGCGACCCAGCGCCTCGCGAAACTCGCCAAGAACGTCGCCGCCGAGGCGTCGAATTTCCTGATGGGCCGCACCTTTCTCGACATCGACATGCTTCGCGCGGCCGACCTGCTCGGGATGGAACGCCGCCAAGCCGAGGTCATCCGCGACCTCGCCCGCGGTGAATTCCTGGCTCTGGGCCCGGCAATCACCCGCCGGCCGGTCAACATCAGGATCGGCGAGGTGCGAACCGGAAGCCGCGGCGGAAGCCCCAAGCTGGTGCCGCTGCCGACAGCGCCGGCCGAGGACATGCAGGACCTGCTGTTCGCTCCGAGCGCCGAGGACGCCGCTCCGCCGCCGCCCCCTCCGGCGCCGGTCACCTCCGAGGACCTCATCCGGTCGATGACGACGCCTGCTCCCGTGCCCGAGGCGCGGGTGCTGGAGCCGGAGGAGCAGGCGGCGGCGGTCGCCGAGGTGCTCGCCGAGATCGCGGCGGAAGGCACAGCCCTTCCGGTCGCCTCGCTGTTCCAGGACTTCCAGCTGCGCTGCCGGATGCGCGGCGCTCAGCCGGGCCTGGACATGATGGGATTCACGCGCCGCCTTGCGCTCGCTCGGGCGGGGATCACCGACAGCGAGGAATGGCAGGAGACGCTGGCGCTCGGAGCAGCGCTTCCCGAGGAGATGCTGGCGCCGTTCCTCGCCATCGCTCGGGCGGCGCGGGAGTCGGAGGGCTGCCCCGGCGATTCCGAACTGGCCTCGCTCTACGGCACCAGCTCGACCGGACGGGTGAAGCGAATGCTCGGCTTCATCGAGGAGAAGGGGCTCATCGTCTGCCGAACGGACCTGATGGGCAAGCGCTCGATAAGCCTTCCCCATCTCGGTTGGACCACGGCGCCAGCGGTGCCGGACCCGGCCCGCCCGTCGCGCCTCACCCGAATCGCCGAGCGGCCGCCCCGGGCCGCCCGAGGCTGATCCTTGTCATCCGTCACCCGATCGGGCGGCATTGCTCCTCGAGCCAGGCCTTGGCGTCGCCGTCGAGCTGCGGGGCGATCAGGTCCCAGACCTGGGCGTGATATGAATTCAGCCAGTCGCGCTGGCGCGGGCTCAGCATGTTCGCGACGATCAGGCTGCGGTCGATCGGGGCGAAGGTGAGCGTCTCGAAGGTCAGGACGTCCTTCTCGGCGCCTTCCACCTGCGTCGGCACGACCAGCACGAGATTCTCGACCCGGATTCCGTAGGCGCCGGCCTTGTAGTAGCCAGGCTCGTTGGACAGGATCATTCCCGCCTGGAGGGGCTCGTCGCCGCCGGACTGGCTCGAGCCGACGAAGCTGATCCGCTGAGGCCCCTCATGGACCGCAAGGAAGCTGCCGACGCCGTGACCGGTGCCGTGAGCGTAGTCGAGGCCGGCCTCCCACAGCGGGCGCCGGGCGAAGCTGTCGAGCTGGCTGCCTCGGGTGCCGGCCGGGAACACCGCGGTCGACAGGTCAATATGGCCCTGGAGGACCCGGGTGAAGCGGTCGCGCATCTCCTGGGTGGGCTCGCCGATCGCGACCGT
The DNA here is from genome assembly GCA_023416515.1 of Pseudomonadota bacterium. Taxonomy (GTDB): domain Bacteria; phylum Pseudomonadota; class Alphaproteobacteria; order Sphingomonadales; family Sphingomonadaceae; genus Allosphingosinicella. The sequence continues at coordinate 33,494 of JAEZHP010000146.1, forward strand.
GCGAGTCACGTCGGTGGTTCCGTCGGCATATTGGCCGCCCGAATCGACGAGGTAGAGCGAGTTCATCTCGAGCGGCCGGTTGGTCTCCTCGGTCGCTCGATAGTGGATGACGGCTCCGTTCGGACCGGCGCCGGAGATGGTGTCGAAGCTCAGGTCCTTGAGGACTCCGCTGGCTTCGCGGAACTCCTGGAGCTTGGCGACCGCCTTGAGCTCGTCGACTCCGCCCTTGGGAGCCTCGACCGAGATCCAGTGGAGGAAGCGGACGAGAGCGGCGCCGTCGCGAGCCTGGGCCGCCTTGTGGCCGGCGATCTCGGTCTCGTTCTTGATCGCCTTGGGAAGGACCGCCGGGTCGCGCTTGGCGAGGACCCGGGCGCCGGCCTGCTCGAGCGCCGCCTGGATCGCCGCCACTGAGCGCTCCGGATCGACGACGATGGTCTTGCCGGAGAGGCCGCGCAAATGGCCCTCGAACGCGCTTCGCTCGTGCAGGCGGACGCCGTTGCCGAGATGCTGGCGGACGTCCTCGCCGACCTTCTCGCCGGCCACGAAGAGGTCGGCGGTTCCGTCGGAGTTTACGAGAGCGAAAGCGAGGGCGACGGGGGTCCGAGACACGTCCTGGCCGCGCACGTTGAAGGTCCAGGCGATGGAATCCAGCGCTGCGAGCACGGCTCCGTCGGCCTTCTGCGCGGCGAGCCACTCGGCCATCTCCTGGCGCTTCGCCGCCGACGACTTGCCGGCATATTGGTCGCCATGGACGACGAGACGCGCCCGTGAAGGCTCGGGGCGATCGTTCCACACGGCGTCGATCGGATTGCGGGTCACCGCGACGAGCTCGGCGCCCTTCTCCGCAAGCGCAGCGCTCGCGCGCTTCACCCAGTCGTCGGTATGGAGCCAGGGATCGTAGCCGATTCGGCCGCCCTGGGGCGCGTGGGCCGACAGCCATTCGGCGATGCTGGTCTGGGGAACCGACTGGTAGCTCCAATGGTCGGGATCGACCTGGTCGCGGACCTGGAGCGTGTAGCGGCCGTCGACGAAGATGGCCGCTTCCTCGGGCAGAACCACCGCGGCGCCCGCGGAGCCGTCGAAGCCGGTCAGCCAGGCGAGCCGCTGAGCATAGGAGCCGACATATTCGCTCATATGCTCGTCGGTGAGCGGCACCACAAAGCCGTCGAGGCGGTCGGATTTCAGCTGTTCGCGGAGGGCTGCGAGGCGGTCGGCATGAGAGGACATGTTGAGGGCTTTCCGAAACGATCGTCTTGGCTCTAATTATGCCTTGTCACACCCGAGCGCCAGCCCGGCGCCGGCGCCTTCAAGGAGCCGTCTTATGCGCCTGGCGTTTGCCGCCTTGCTTCTCGCCGCTGCCCCCGCACTCGCGTCGGCCCAGGCGCCCGCTCCGACCAACCGAGGATCGATGACCCAGAACCCCCAGCTTCCCCAGCCGCCCCGCGCCGAGCAGCGCCCCCACAGCTATGAGCGCCACGGCGTGCGGATCGAGGACCCGTATAATTGGCTGCGCGACCCGGGCTATCCGACCGTCGATGACGCGGACGTGCTGTCCTACCTGCGCGCCGAGAACAGCTATTTCGAAGCGGCGATGGCGCCTCACCAAGGGCTGATCGAGACCCTGTTCCAGGAGATGCGCGGCCGGATCCCGGAGGACGACAGCTCGGTGCCGGTCAAGGATGGCGACTTCCTCTATTGGTGGGCGTTCCAGCCCGGGGCGCAGTACCGCACCTGGTATCGCCGCCCCGCTGCCGGCGGCGCCGAACAGGTCATCTTCGACGAGCCGCGTGAGGCCGAGGGCAAGCAATATTTCCGCCTAGGCGCGATGGAGGTGAGCCCCGACGGCCGCTACGCCGCGATCCTCGTCGACGACGACGGCTCCGAGCGATTCCAGCTCCGAATTCGCGACCTCCAGAGCGGCCGCGACATCGAAACAGTGACTGAGGTGGGCATCGGCCAGCCGGTGTGGACCGCGGACAGCCGCGGCGTGGTGTTCACAGAGGTCAACGAAAATTGGCGAAGCTACCGCGCGCGGCTTCACCGGCTCGGCCAGCCCGTGGCCAATGACCGAACCCTCTACGAGGAGACCCAGAACGTCGCCTTCACGGTCGGCGTCGGCCACAGCCAGGACCGCAAGTACATCCTGATCTCGACCGGCGAGAACACCTCCAACGAGGTCTATCTCGTTCCCGCCGACAATCCGACCGCGACTCCGGTGCTGATCGCCGCGCGGCGGCCGAACATCCAGTACAGCGTCGATTCCGCCCACGGGAAATTGTGGATCCTGACCAACGACGAGCATGTGAACTTCCGCCTCGCCGAGGCCTCGCCCCAGCGGCCGGGCCAGTGGCGGACGGTGATCGGTGGATCGGACGAGGTTTATCTGCGGGGAGTCACGTCGTTCCGCGACCATCTCGTCATCCAGGAGCGGGTCAACGGCCTCGATCAGGTGCGGCTTCGTTCCTATGACGGCCAGGAAGAGCGGATTCCGTTCCGCGAGGCCAGCTACACGGTCGGCCTCGGCGCCAATCCCGAATATGCGCCCGCGACCTACCGGCTGAGCTACAGCTCGATGGTCACTCCGCCGACGGTCTATGACTATCACCCGGCCGAGGACCGGCTCGAGACCCGCAAGGTCCAGCAGATCCCGTCGGGCTACGACCCCTCGCAATATGTGACGGAGCGGCTGATGGTGCCGACCCGCGACGGGCGCCAGGTGCCGGTGTCGATCGTCTACCGCCGCGGCTTCGAGCGCAACGGCCAGGGCCGGGTCTTCCTCTACGCCTACGGTGCCTATGGAATCGCGACCCCGCCGGCGTTCAACACCAACCGCTTCAGCCTGCTCGACCGCGGCTACGCCTTCGCCATCGCCCATATCCGCGGCGGCGACGACATGGGCTACCAATGGTATCTCGACGGCAAGCTCGAGCGGCGCACGAACACGTTCAACGACTTCGTCGACGCCGCGCGCGGCCTCATCGCCAACAACTACACCCAGGCCGGCCGGATCGCGATCCAGGGCGGATCGGCGGGCGGCGAGCTGATGGGCGCGGTGGTCAACAGCGATCCCAGCCTGTGGGGCGCGGTGGTCGCCGACGTGCCGTTCGTCGACGTCGTCAACACGATGCTCGACGAGACCCTTCCGCTCACCCCCGGCGAGTGGAACGAGTGGGGCAACCCGATCACCGATCCGCAGGCGTTCCGGACCATGCTGGCCTACAGCCCGTACGACAATGTCCGCCGCCAGGCCTATCCGCCGATGCTGATCACAGGCGGTCTCAACGACCCCCGAGTGACCTATTGGGAACCGGCGAAGTGGAACGCGCGCCTCCGCGAGATGCGCACCGACAACAACCTCCAGCTTATGAAGATCAACATGGGCGCCGGCCATGGCGGCCAGTCGGGGCGCTGGACCCGGCTCCGCGAGGTCGCCGAGGCCTATGCGTTTATGCTCACTCAGAATGGCGGCGCCGACGTCCAGCCGGCGCGCTGAGCCAGTGATCCGGGGGCTCATTCTTGCCGCGAGCCTGGCGCTGGCGGGATGCGCGGCCACGGCTGGGCTCCCCCTGGACGCCCAACCGGTCGCGGTCACGGTGGTTCGTGACGGCGACCGTTGGACCGCGGAATATCGCCTCCCGCGCGCTGCCCCGGCCTGGGCGTTCATCCGCTCGGCCGACGCGGAACGCACCGGCCAATCGTGGCGCGCGGCGAGCTGGACCGTCGACACGCCGGGCGTTCGGCTGGAGCGGATCGGCCGCTACGACGCGCTCGTCGCCGACCGTGGAAACGTACCGCCGGTGGTCCGCATCCGCTTCACGCCGTTCACCGACGAGCTGCGCGCCGATTATGTGCCCGCGTTGGCTCTCGGCGGCGGCACCGTCGCCCTTTTCGACGACCATTTCCTCGTCTTCTCGGCACCGTCGCGCGACATGGTGGCGGGGCTTCCAGTGGACCTTTCCGGCGAGCCGATCGGCGACAGCGGCACCCGAGTCACGTTCCGCGACAGCGCCGGGCCGCTGCTCCACAGGGGCCGCCGCTCGCCCGAGGTGACGACCCAGAACTCCAACTCCTACATCTTGTTCGGCGCGCGCGACCCGATCGTCACCGATGCGATGGCCGCGGTGATCGACCCCGCACTTCCGGGATGGCTGGCGGCCTCGCTTCGCGAGCTGACGCCGGCGATCCTGTCGCGCTACGCCGCCGAGCTTGGTCCGGCCCCGGGCGGGCCGCCGACCTTACTGGCGAGCTGGGTCGGACCGACGCCGGGCCGCTCCAGCATGAATGGCGGAGTGGTCCCGGGCACGATGGTCATGCGCTTCGAAGGCGAGGGCGTCGTCGAGCGCAACGCCGAGCTGCTCAACCTCGCGCGCTGGTTCATCGCCCATGAGGGATCGCATTTCTGGCTCGGCCAGGCGGTGCGCTACGAGCGGTCGCGTCACGCCTGGATACTGGAAGGCGGCGCCGACCTCCTCGCGATCCGCACCGTGCAAGCGCTCGATCCCGCTTATGACTGGAAGGGCGAGCTCAACCGCGCGATCCGCGACTGCGCCGCGCTCACCGAGAATCGCGGCGCCGCAGGCGCCGAGCATCGCCGCGAGCACCGCGCTTATTATGCCTGTGGGGCCGTCTTCGCCCTGCTTGCCGAGGCGAAGTCCGGCCGGCCGTTCAGCGCCTTCGTTCGCGGTCTCGTCGACGCCAATCGGGAAGACGGCGTCCTCACCCGCGACGAATGGCTCGACGCTTTCGACATCGTCGCTCGCGATCCCTCGCTCCGCCGCGATATCGAGACGCTACTCGACCAGGGTTCACCGGCGCCCAAGCCTGCGCTTGTTTCGCTTCTGCGCCGCGCGGGCATTCCGCACGTCGTCGGCGAGGACGGGACGCCGCGGCTGCAATGAGCGCGTTCGAGCAGGTGTTCACCGCGCGTGCGGACGACATCGACGAGCTCGGCCACGTCAACAATGCGGTGTGGGTGCGCTGGATTCAGGACGTCGCCACCGGCCACTGGCGTGCAGCGGCCGATCCGGCGCATGTCGACGCTTATATCTGGGTCGTGACGCGGCACGAGATCGACTATCTGCGCCCGCTTCTCGAGGGCGAGAGCGTCACCGCACGGACCTGGGTCGCCGAGCCGCCCAAGGGCGCCCGCTTCGATCGGTTGATGACCTTCACCGGCGCCGACGGAAAGGACAATGTCCGCGCCCGGACTACCTGGGCGATGATCGACAAGGCCACGGGCCGTCCCGCGCGTGTCCCGCGCGAAGTGGTGGAGACCTTTCTCAGCGCCTGAGCAGCTCGACGATCACCCCCGCCGTGCGGCGGCAGGTCATGAAGCCGATATGGGTGCAGGCGACTTCGATGGTCTCGTCGCTCTCGCCGGGGCCGCAGCGGGCGCATTGCTCGGCGACGATGCCGTCGTTGGGGGACCACAGGGCGATGGTCGGGACCGGCGGCTTCTCCTCGGTGCGTACGGGCACCGGCGGCCGGTCGACCGGATAGCCGCTGATGCGCTCATAGACCCGCCAGAAATTGTTCTGCCGCGGGTCTCCGGTCACCGGCGAGCCGAGGGTGATGACCCGCTCCACCAATTCGGGACGGCGCTTGGCGACCTCGCGGGTGAACACTCCGCCGACGCTCCAGCCGATCAGGGTTACCTTGTCGCCGTCGGCCACCCGCTCGACCAGGGCCTCGACCTTGTCGAGCGAGTCAGCGCGCGCGCCCCAGTTGAAGCCCATGCCCCAGCCATGAGCCTCGAAGCCGGCGGCGGCGAGGACGCGTCGGAGCGGACGGGTCGACAAGTCGTTGCCGAAGAAGCCGGGCACGACGACGACCTTGTGCCGCCCATTATGGCGCGGCACCGGCCTGAGGCTCAGCAAGCGCAGGTTGAGCCAGCTGCCGAGTTCTCGGGCGAGCCGGCGCGGGCTTGTCAGAGGAACTCCCCGCCCATCAGCGGCTGAAGCGCCTTGGGAAGCCGTACCCGGCCGTCCTCGGTCTGGTGGTTCTCGAGCAAGGGCACGAGGATCCGGGGCGATGCCAGCGCCGTGTTGTTGAGCGTGTGGGTGAAGCGCACCTTGCGCTCCTCATCGCGCCAGCGAAGGTTCGCGCGGCGGGCCTGCCAGTCATGAAGAGTCGAGCAGCTGTGGGTTTCGCGATATTTGCCGAGCGTCGGCACCCAGCTCTCGATGTCGTTCATCCGGAACTTGCCGTTGCCCATGTCCCCGGTCGAGGTCTCGACGACCTGGTACGGGATCTCAAGCTCCTCAAGCAGCTCCTCGGCGATGCCCAGGAGCACGCCGTGCCAGCGCGCGCTCTCCTCCGGATCGTCGCGGCAGATGACATATTGTTCGAGCTTGTAGAATTGGTGGACGCGCAAAAGACCGCGAACGTCGCGTCCGGCGCTTCCCGCCTCGCGGCGGAAGCAGGGCGAGTAGCCGGCATAGAGGATCGGCAGCTGGTCGGCCTCGATGATCTCGCCGGAATGGAGGCTGGTCAGCGCGATCTCGCCGGTGCCGGCGAGGTACAGCTCGTCGGCGGGGATATGATAGGCCTCTTCCTCGTGGCCGGGGAAATGGCCGGTCGCCTGGAACGCCTGGGGCCGCGCCAGCGAAGGCACCGTCATCAGGGTGAAGCCCTTCGATGCGAGCTTGCGCTGCGCCCACAGCATCAGCACCTGCTCGAGCTCGGCGAGACGGCCCTTGAGGCAGTAGGTGCGCGAGCCCGCGACCTGGACGATGCGCGCGAGGTCGGCCCAGTCGTTCTGCTCGACGAGCGCGACATGGTCCTTGGCCTCGAAGGCGAAGTCGCGCGGGGTGCCGACCTGGCGAACGACGGTGTTGAACGTCTCGTCGGGCCCGACGGGTGCGCCTTCCCAAGGAATGTTGGGGACGCGCAGGAGCAAGGCGTCGAGCTCGGACTGCTGATTGCCCAGGAGCTCCTCGGTCGAGGCGATCTCGCTCGCGACCTGCTTCGATTCCGCGCCGAGCGCAGGCCGCTCCTCGGGCGCCGCGTCTTTAAACCTGCCGCTGATGTCGTTGCGGCGGCGGCGAAGCTCGTCGACCCGGGTCTTGGCGGCGCGCACCTCGCCATCGAGCTGGAGCAGGCGGTCGAGGTCGAGCGCGACATTCTTGTCCGCGGCCGCCTTGCGAACGGCATCGGGATTTTCGCGGATGAAGCTGAGGCTGAGCATTGACGCGTCCTGTCCGCCGCAGGCTCAAAAATCAATCGCGACGGCGCCCTCGCCCGCTGTCGCCGCGGTCCAGGAAGACGTCGCTGACCTTCACGACGCGGATGGCGATGGTGATCTCGGCCAGGAAAAGGACGAGGCCGAGGCTGAGCGACAGCATCGCCAGGACGAAGAGGACCGAGACGATGTCGTCATAGCCGCGGTTCATCATGCTGTTCACGAACAAAAGGGCGACGACGACGCAGATGAGGAAGCCGGCCGCGGTGCACAGCCCGACCGAGGCGTGACAGACCTTCATCCGCCGGTCGAGCATTCGAAGCTCCGCGATCTCATGCTCGCGCAACAAGCCGTTCGGCTCGGATGCCTGGCGCTCCAGGGCGCGGGCTCGGTCGACCACGCGCGCAAGCCGGACCGCGACGACGTTGAGGATCCCGCCGACGCCGACCAGAAGCAATGCGGGCGCCACCGCATATTGAATGGCCAGCCCAATGCCAGGCGTGAAATCGGGAATCATTCCCAACCCTTCAGCGCCAGCAGTTGCTCGTCAAGACGCGGGGTGCGGCTCGGGACCGCTCCCGCGAAAGCGAGACGGAACTCCCCTCTTGGGAAAGGCCTCGCTCCCGCTTTCGCGGGGATCGCGAAGACCTATTGCCGGCCGCCCAGACGGCGCGAGGAGATCACTCGGTTGGCGGTGTCGGTGACGACTTCGAGCAGGTTGCCGGTGGTGTCGCGGACCTGGCGGACGGTCTGGCCCTGCGGGTTCACCGTGCGCGACACCTCGGTGAGGCCGGCGCGGGCGAGGTCGAGCAGCTGGCCGCTGCGGAGCAGGCCGCCGGCCAGGTTGCCGACCGTTCCCACGGTGTTGTTAGCGACTCCGCCGACGGTGTTCACCGTGTTGTCGACGGTGGACAGGAGCTGGGTCACCAGCTGGGGATTGTTGTCGAGGGTCTGAAGAGTGCGCTCGATGATCGCCCGGACATTGTCGAGGCGGACGATTAGGGTCGCCTGAGCGCGCACTCCGGCGATCTCGATCCGGACGTCGTCGATGCTGGCGTTCACGCCGGCGGTGAGGTGGAGGAGATTGGCGAGGCGCGCGTCGAGATTGAGATTGGCCTGCAGGTTGCTGACCTGGATGCTGATCTGCTCGACCGAGAGATTGGGAACATCGAGGAGGACGTCGGGGGGATCGCCCCCGGCGAGCGCCTGCTGGGCGAGCGGCGAGGGCTGGCTCGGCGCGGTCGCGGGCGCCGGCTGGCGGCGCTGAAGCGGACGGATCTCCGGCTGGCTGGTCTGAGCCGAGGCGATTGTCGGAACGGCAAGTGCGGTCGCGGCGACGAGGCCCGCCGCCAGCGCGTGAAGCTTACGCATGGACGTCTCCCTGTTACGGCCCCCAAACGTTATTCCGGCGACTGCGGTTCCTGCGGTATTTCGGGAGCGACCAAGGGGGCCAGCGGATCCGCGATCCGGGTCTCCGCGCGCACTCGAACACGGACATTGTTGGCGCGCACTTGCCCGCGCGGAAGGTCGGGCGCATCGACCTGGACGACGTTGCCCTCGCTCTCGCGCCCGTTGACCGAGGCAGTGGCGGTGAGGTCGAGCTCGCCCTTGTTCTCGACCACCACTCGGCGCGCGGTGAGGTCGATCCCGAGCTGGATGTCGGGCGGCGGCGCGGAAGGTGCGGGCTGCGCCGCCTGGAGGAGCAGAAGTGCGATGATCATGTCCAGCCTCGTCGTTTCAGGCACAATCCGGCGGGAAGCCGGCGGTTCCGGTCAGTGGACGAAGCGGGCAACGACATCCCGGTAGGAGCGGCTGACCTTCACCTGGGCGCCGGAGTCCAGAACCAGGAAGCATTCCCCGTTGGTGTGGGGCTTCACCTGCCGGACCAGATCGAGGTTGACGATGGTCGAGCGGTGGACCCGCTGGAAGCGGCGCGGATCGAGGCGCTTCTCGAGGTCCTTCATCGTCTCGCGGAGGATCAGCGTGTTGTCGGCGGTGTAGATGCACATATAGTCGCCGGCAGCGTCGATCTTCTCGATGGAATCGACGTCGACGCGGAAGATCTGGCCGCGATCCTTGATGTTGATCATCTTCTCGTAGCGGCTGGCGGCGTGAGTGTCGTCGGGCGAGGCGACGTCGTCGACCGCGTCGGGAGCCACTTCGGCGAGGACTTCCTTCAGCTTGCCGGCTTCCTCGGCGCTTCGCTTCTCGGACAGGCGCTGGCGGATTCGCTCGAGCGTGTCGGCGAGCCTGTCCTCCTCAACCGGCTTCATCAGATAGTCGGCCGCCTGCGCCTCGAAGGCGCGGATGGCGTGGTCGGAATAAGCGGTGACGAACACGACCAGGGGCGGCTCGACCTCGGCAAGACCCTGGAGGACGGAGAAGCCGTCGAAGCCGGGCATCTGGATGTCGAGGAAGACGAGGTCGGGCTTGTGGGTCTTGATCGAGCGGATCGCCTCGCGGCCGTTCGAGCAGGTGTCGACGATCTCGACATCCTCATGCTTCTCGAGGCGGAGCGTGAGGCCCTGAATGGCGAGCGGCTCGTCGTCCACCAGGATGGTGCGGATGGTCATTTCGGTTCCTCGGCTTCGATCTGATAGGGAATTTCGATGAGAACGCGGAAGCCCCCCGGCGTGTCCGGCCCGGCCGGAACACTTTGCGTCTCGAAGCGGTGGTTGTCGCCATAGGCCTGGGCGAGGCGGTCGCGGATGTTGGCGAGTCCGACCCCGGTCGAGGTGCCATGGAACTGGCCAAGATCGACCCCGGGCCCGGTGTCCGACACGGTGATCAGCACGCGGTCGATCACCCGCTTGCCCTCGATCGCGATCTCCGCACCCTCCTCCTGCGGCGTTACGGCATATTTGATGGCATTCTCGACCAGCGGCTGAAGCAACAGCGACGGCAGCCGAGCGCGCTCGACCGACGGGTCGATCTCGAAGCGCGGCTGAAGCCGGTCTTCGAAGCGCATCTTCTCGATCTCGAGGTAGAGCTTCAGGGTCTCGACCTCCTGGGTCATCGTCACCATCCCGCTCGGCTCGTTGACCAGCGTGTAGCGAAGGAAGGAGGACAGGCGGGACAGCATCGCATTGGCCCGCTCCGTCTGCCGCAGCAGGACGAGCGTGGAAATGGAGTTGAGCGTGTTGAACAGGAAGTGCGGGTTGAGCTGGTAGCGGAGCATGGCGAGCTGTGCCGACGAGGCCTGATGCTCGAGCCGGTTGAGCTGGCGGCTCTGCTCCTCGAGCAGAAGATAATAATTGATGCCGTAATAGAGGGACGACCAGGCGATCAGCAGGGTCACCGTAAGCAGGATCGCGCCGAGGAAGCGGATCCCCTCGGGAGCGGCTCCGGGCGAGATGAAGGTGGAGTGGCTCCACGTCTCGATCGCCGAGAAGGCGCCGGCCGCGAGGAGAACGATCAGCACCGTCGCGACCCAGGTGACGAGCGGCTTGGCTCGGATCAGTCGCCGGTAAGCCGCGGCCATCAGCAAGGTGACCGAATAGCCAGTCGCGGTCAGAAGCGCGGTGTGAAGGACGTAGCTCCAGCCCATCGCATTGGCGATTCCGGACAGCGTCCGAAGCATGAAATAACCGCCCCAGCCGAGCGACTGAAGGATCCAGAAGGCGCGGTTCTTGTCCTTGAAGAAGGGCTGCCGCTGGAATCCCAGGGAATCCAGGCTTGCGGGCATCGACCCTCCGGTGGAGGTGGCGGCAGGCAATGCGCTAGCGGGCACCGCCGGCCTCTCTAGCGGCGCTCGCGCCAATGACCAAGATCATTGCCGGGCCGGAAGGACGATGAGCGACCAATCGCCCTGCTCGGTGACGTAGCCGGCGACGGCGCGGCGCACCTCCTCCGGGGTCAAGGCGCGATAGTCGGCGAGGTAGGAACGCACCGCGGCGAGCTCGCGGGGATTGTCGGCGATGCTCTCGATCGCCCCGAGCCAGTAGCTGTTGTTGGTGAGGTTGCGCTCGATTCCGCTGATCACGGGGTTCTGGGCGCGCTCGAACTCGTCTGCGGCGACCGGGCGCGCCGCGAGATCGGCGACGATCTCGCGGGCTGCCCGGAAGAAGGTCGGCACCCGCTCGGGCCGCACCTCGGCTGCCGCGTAGAAGACGCCCCAGTTGGGGAAGACGTCGGAGCTCGCATGGGTGGCGCTCGGCGAATAGGTCGCGCCTTCGTCCTCGCGGAGCCGGTCGAACAGCCGCACTCGGAACATGTTCGCGGCCAGCGCGAGCGCCCGGCGGGCGCGCAGATTGTCGGGTCCGCCGACGGTCGACCAGCCAATGAGGGCGAAGGCCTGGCTCGGGTCGCCATTGTGCGTGAAGCGGCGCGGCTCGGGGTTGGGCTGCGGCGGCACGACGCGCGCCGGATCGGCCGGCGGCGGAGGAGTCGTGCGCACCGGCAAGGCGGCGATGCTCCGCCGAACCGCCTCGACCGCGGAGTCGAGGGTCACGTCGCCGACGATCACCGCGTGGACCGGCCCTTCGGCGAGGCGAGGCGCGAAGAAGGCCCGCATGTCGCCGAGCGTCGCCGAGGTGAGAGTCTCGCGCTCGACCGCACCCCAGCGCGGATCGCCGGAATAGAGAAGGCTCGGGATCTCCCGGCCGGCGCGCGCGGAAGCAGTCGCGAACTGGAGGTCGTAGCTTTGCACCGCATTGGTCTGGAAACGGCCGAACAGCTCCGAATCCCAGCGCGGATGGGTGAGCTTGGTGGTGAGCAGACGAAGCTGGTCGGGCAGGTCCTCGGCGCTGGTCGAACCTGCGAGCACATAAGCGTCCTCGTCGACCGAGAAGGAAAGGCCGATCCGGCGGCCCGTGGTCAGCCGCTCGAGGCCGTCGAGATCGAGATCGGCAAGACCGGAGGGCGCGACGAGCCCGGCCGCCCAAGTCATCACCGGCCGAGCGGGATCGATGCCGGCACGCCCGCCGCCGAAGCGCAGGCGCACATGCACCCGCCCTTCCTCGAAACGGGTCGGCTTGAAGGTCAGCGTCGAGCCGTTCGCGAAGCGGACGATGGTAACGTCGAGGTCCTCGATCCGCTGGCGCGACACTTCGCGGCCCGGCGCAGGCAAGGCAGGCAGCGAATCGAAGCCGACGCTGCGCTCTTCCCCGCGCGCGGTCGGCTGGACCCGCTCCGCCGCCGCGAGCGCCGACACGAGAGACTGGTCGCCGCCCTCGACCGGCTCCGGCGAGAGCAGGAGCAGGCGCGGCTCTGCGCCTTCGAAGAGGGCGCGGGTCGCGGCTGCGATCCGCTCCGGGGTCATCTGAGGAGCGAATTCGTTGAACAAGGTCTGAGCCGTGCGCGCGGAGGTGACGACGTCGTGGTCGTCGACAGCGTCGATGATTCGCGCTGCCCATTGCTGGGAAGTGACCGTCGGCTCGCCCTGGACCGCGGCCTGCGCGGCGGTCCGGATGTTGGTCAGCTCGCGCTCGATCTCAGCCGCGCTCGGCGGGCTTCGAAGAGCGTCGGCGACGATCCCGAAAGCCTCGTTCATCGCCTCGCGCCAGTGCCCGTTGCGGGCGGTGATGGCGAGCTGGGTGGTGTCGGCGGTACCGCGATTGCGGCTCACTCCGACGCCTGCGCTGATGAAGGCGGATTCGCCGCGGGCATGGCGCTCGAGTCGGCGGTTGAGGATGGTCGCGGCGAGCGATTCGGCCATCTGGTCGCGCTCATGCTCGCGGGTCGGCGGCTGGGGCTCGTAGGGGCGCGGCCAGACGATGGTCGCGCTGCTCGGAGCACCCGCATAGACGAGCGAAGCGACGCTTGAGGGGGGATCGGTGAGCCGGCCGAAATCCGGTTCCGCCGGGGCTTGGCCCTGGCCGCGCCAGCCGCCGAAACGCTGCTCGATCAGCTCGATCATCAGATCCGGATCGGAATCGCCGACCATGATCAGGGTGGCGCGCTCCGGCCGGTACCAGCGGCGGTAGAAAGCGCGGAGGCCTTCGGCGGTCGCGCCGCGAAGGGTCTCGTCGGTGCCGATCGTGTCGCGGCTGGCGAAGGTGAGGCCGTGGTGGAACAGGCCGCGCGCTGCCTCGCCGAGGCGGACGTTGAGCTCAGGCCGCCTTTCCTTCTCGGCGATGACGATCTGGCGCTCGGCGTCGACCGCGGCGGGATTGAACAGGGCCGAGGACATCATGTCGGCGATGACGTTGAGGCTTCGATCGAGGCCGGAGCGATCGGCGTTTGGAAGGTCGAGCTGGTAGAAGGTCTGGGTGATTCCGGTGAAGGCGTTGGTGTCGCTTCCGAAGCTCGCGCCCAGTTGCTGCCAGATCTGGCGCGCCTCGCGGTCGGCGAAATTGGCGGTGCCGCGGAACAGCATATGCTCGACGAGGTGGGCCCAGCCGAGCTCGTTGGGCTGCTCGTGAAGCGATCCGGCGTCGATTCGAATGCGGATGGAGACCTGCCGCTCAGGCCGCGCATTGCGGCGCACGGCGTAGCGAAGGCCGTTGGGCAGGGTGCCGAAGCGCCAGGCCGGGTCCGGCGGGATGTCGCTTCCCTGGTAGAGCCAGCCAGGCGGTGCAGGCGCTGGGGCGGGCGCAGGCGCCTGCTGCGCGGTGGCGGCTGTTGGAGCGAGAATCAGGAGGAGCGCGAGAGCGGCGGTACGCAGCGACATCGTCCCAATGTGTTTCACCGGGGGCGTAATGTCGAGCGGTCGCTTGACTCTATTGGATTAGAGCAGGAACATAAAGCGAACAAATGAGTCGAGTCGCCATGCCTTCCGAATCCGCCAACGCCAAACGCCTGGAGAGCCTGCGCGCGGAAGTGCGCCGGATCGAGGGACTTGGCTCGGCCTCCGCGGCGCACGTCCTGCCGCTCGGAGTCGCGGAAGTCGATGGCCGTCTCGCCGGCGGCGGGCTCGCGGCGCGGGCGCTTCACGAAGTCGCGGCGCGAAGCCCGGATCTTGCCGACGACGCTTCGGCGACCTTGTTCCTCGCCGGACTCGCCGGGCGCAAATCGCGGGCGGACGAGGATGGCCAGGTGCTTTGGGCGCTCGCCCGCCGCGACCTGTTCGCGCCCGGTCTCGCCGGCGCCGGCCTCGGCCCCGAGCGGCTTCTCTACGCCGAGTGCCGCAACGACGAGGAAGTGCTGGCGGTGATGGAGGAAGGGCTTCGCCACGGCAGCCTCAGCGCGGTGATCGGCGAGGTCGGGCGTTGCACGATGGCCTCGACCCGCCGACTCCAGCTCGCCGCCGAGGAAGGCGGGACGCTCGCGCTCATGCTTCGGCGCTGGAAGAAAGCGGGGCGCGACCCGCTCGCCGAGCCGTCGCCGGCGGTGACCCGCTGGCGGATCGGCTGCGCCCCGTCGGTGCCGCTGCCGGTCGAGGGCGTGGGCCGCGCCTGTCTCGCCGCCGAGCTCGCCCGCCAACGCGGCGGCGAGCCTCACTCATGGATACTGGAGGCCCCCGATGCCGAGGCTCGCCTCGCTCTATTTTCCCCACCTCGCCACCGACCGCATCAGGCGGAGCCGGCAAGGCGGGCGGCGTGACGTTGATCCTCATTCCCGCGAAGGCGGGAATTCAGCTGTCTTTGGAGGGCCGGAGGAAGAGAAGCTGGATTCCCGCTTTCGCGGGAATGACAAGGAGGGAAAGCCCACACACAACCTCTACCGGCTGAACGGGGGCAATTTGCCGCCGCCGGCACTTGGCAAGGCGATGGCCGAGAAGCCTGGCATCCGAATCGCCGACTGTTCCTGCCCAAACACCAGTGGCTGGCGGCCCGGCGCGCGCTGGGCAGGACAACCGGCCAAGCACGAATTGGGCCGGCGTGAAGAACCGGCGCCAGTCCCATTTTCCAAATCCTCCCAAGCACCGAGCCGGTCGACTGGATCCCTCCCCCAATCCGCGGAAGATTTGCTCGTCACCACCCACAAGGTCGGCAACCGCATCCTTCTCGCCGCTGCTTCTCCGGCCGCCCAGAGGCTTGGCCTCAAGCCCGGCATGCCGCTGACTCAAGCGCGGGTGCTGGTGCCCGGGCTGGACGTGCGCGAAGCGGAGCCGGAGAAGGACGCCCTCTTGCTCGATCGGCTGGCGTTGCGCGCAGCACGGCGCTGGACTCCGCGAGCCGCGGTCTCCGGCCCGGACGGGTTATGGCTCGACCTCAGCGGCGTCACGCATCTATTCGGGGGGGAGGAGCGGCTTTGCCGGATGATCCTGCGCAGCTGTGCCCGTCTCGGCCTTAAGGCGCGCATGGCGGTCGCGGGCACATTGGGCGCCGCTCATGCGCTCGCCCGCTTCGGCGGCGAACCCCTCACCCTCCTGCCCGAAGGTGCGGAAGCCGAAACGCTGGCCCCCTACCCGCTCGCGGCGCTTCGGTTGGAGGAGAATGTTCTGGCGACCGCCAGTCGGCTCGGTATCGACCGCATCGGCGAGTTGATCAGGATGCCGCGC
Organism: Pseudomonadota bacterium; assembly: GCA_023416515.1. GTDB lineage: Bacteria > Pseudomonadota > Alphaproteobacteria > Sphingomonadales > Sphingomonadaceae > Allosphingosinicella. The sequence continues at coordinate 49,057 of JAEZHP010000146.1, forward strand.
GCGCCGCTCCAGCGCCGCTTTGGCAACAGCATGCTCCGGCGTCTCGATCAGGCGCTCGGCCGGATCGGCGAGCCTTTCGACCCGATCGTTCCCGAAGATCCGCCGAGCGTGCTGCTGCGCTTCCAGGAGCCGATCGGTAGCGCCGAGGCGATCGCGCAGGCGATCGGAGATGCAATGACGCAGCTCGTCGCCGCCCTTGGAAAGGCGGGTCTCGGCGTTCGTCTCCTGCGCCTCGTCTGCACAAGGGTCGACAATGCGCAGGAGGAAGCGCGGATCGGCACCGCCCGTGCCAGCCGGGACAATGGACACCTCATCCAGCTGCTCCTTCCCAAGATCGAGACGATCGACCCCGGCTTCGGAATCGAACGGCTGGAGCTGATCGCCGCTCGAGTCGAGCCGCTCGGTGCGGAACCGGTGCCGAGCGAATTGTCCGGTACGAAGCCGGCGTCCGATTTTACGCAATTGATCGACCGTCTTGCCGGGCGTCTCGGTCCGCGGAGGCTCTATCGGATGAGCGCGATCGAGAGCGACGTGCCGGAGCGCAGCGTTCGCCGGGCCGGACCGCTTGCGTCCACCTGCGAGTGGCCCGATTGGCCGCGCCCAGCTCGCCTCCTCTCCCCTCCCGAGCCGCTCAACAGTGTCATCGCTTTGCTTCCCGACCAGCCTCCGCGTCGATTCACTTGGCGTGGGCGATCCTATCGGGTCACGCGTGCAGACGGTCCCGAGCGTATCCACGGCGAATGGTGGCGCCGCCGCGCCGAGGCCGAAGCGGTGCGCGACTATTTCCAGGTCGAGGACGAGGACGGTCGCCGCTTCTGGGTCTTCCGAAAGGGTGATGGGGAGAACCCAAGCACCGGCGACCTCAGCTGGTGGCTGCAGGGGATGATGGGGTGACCTACGTCGAGCTCCAGGTCACATCCCACTTCAGCTTCCTGCGCGGCGCCGCCAGCCCGGAAGAGTTGTTCGCGGCGGCTAAGCTGCTCGGTTATTCGGCGCTTGGCCTCACCGATCGCAACACTGTTTGCGGCATGGTTCGTGGACTCAGAGGCTCCAGGGAGACGAAGGTCCGTCTGATTGCCGGATGCCGTCTTGATCTGGTGGACGGCACCTCATTGCTGGTGTGGCCGGAGGATCGCGCCGGATGGTCTCGCCTCACTCGCCTTTTGACCATCGGTAAAGCCCGCACCATTCCCGACACGGGGCCCGCAGTCCCCAAACAAGGGGAGAAAGGCCAATGCTTTCTCCATTGGGAGGATGTCGATACCTGGTCGGAGGGACTGGTGGCTGCGCTCGTTCCGGACAAGGCCGATGCCGTCACCGAAACCGGCTTGGCCCAGATGGCGGCAATCTTCGGAAGCCGCGCGCATTGTGCACTCACCCACCATCGGCGTCCGGGAGACAAGCGCCGCCTCCACGACCTCGACAGGATGGCCCGCCGCTTTGGCGTTCAAAGCCTTGCGACCGGCGATGTGCTTTACGATTCCCTCTCCAAGAAGATGCTGCAGGATGTCGTCACCGCCATCCGCAACAAGTGCACTATCGACGACCTTGGCTTCCGCCGCGAGCGTTATGCCGACCGCCACCTGAAGCACCCGGCTGAGATGGAGAGGCGCTTCGCAGACCATCAGGACGCAATCGCCGCCACTGCCGCAATCGCCGAGCGCTGCACCTTTTCGCTGGCGGAGCTAAGCTACCAATATCCGGACGAGATCGTGATGTCTGGCCGAAGCCCGCAAGACGCGCTGGAGCGGCTGACTCGGGGCAAGATCGAAAGCAAGATCCCCAGCGAGATTCCGGAAGGCAAGTCTCCAGAAGATTATCGAGCTCTCCTGGAGCATGAGCTCAGGCTCGTCGCGCGCTGGGGCTACGCGCCCTACTTCCTGACGGTCAATTCGATCGTCGCTTATGCCCGCAGTCAGGGCATCCTTTGCCAGGGACGCGGCTCGGCCGCCAACTCGATGATCTGTTACGTGCTCGGAATCACCTCGATCGACCCGGTAAAGCACGGGTTGTTGTTCGAACGCTTTCTGTCCGAAAGCCGAGCAGAGCCGCCGGACATCGACGTCGATTTCGAGCATGACCGGCGTGAGGAAGTGATCCAGTGGATCTACGACACCTATGGCCATCGACATGCCGCACTGACCGCCGTGGTGAGCCGCTACCGGACCCGCGGCGCTGTCCGAGAGGTGGGCAAGGCGCTTGGACTGCCAGAGGATGTGACCGGCGCCATTTCAGGGCAGATCTGGGGTTGGTCGGACAAGGGGGTAGAGGATCGGCACATCGCTGAGCTCAACCTCGATGCTTCCGATCCCCGCCTGGCGCTGACCCTCGATCTGGCCCGGCAACTGATCGGAACCCCAAGGCACCTGAGCACCCATCCGGGCGGTTTCGTCCTCACCCGCGACCGGCTCGACGAGCTGGTTCCGATCGAGCCCGCGGCGATGGTCAACCGGCGCGTCATCGAGTGGGAGAAAGATGATATCGAGGAACTGAAGTTCATGAAAGTCGACGTGCTCGGCGTCGGCATGCTGGGCTGCATTCGGCGCGCCTTCGACCTGCTTGCCGAGCATAAGGGCCTGCGGCTCGACCTCGCCTCTCCCGAGATGCAGGAGGATGACGAGGCGACTTTCGCCATGATCCGAAAGGCAGACACGCTCGGCACGTTCCAGATCGAAAGCAGGGCGCAGATGTCGATGCTGCCGCGGCTGAAGCCGCGCGAATTCTACGACATCGTTATCCAGGTCGCGATCGTTCGGCCGGGACCGATCCAGGGCGACATGGTCCATCCCTATCTTCGCCGGCGCGAAGGCAAGGAGATTCCGGAATATCCCAGGCCAGAGCTGGAAGCGGTGCTGAAGAAGACGCTGGGCGTGCCGCTCTTTCAAGAGCAGGCGATGAGAGTGGCAATCGAAGGCGCGGGCTTCACTCCGGCTGAGGCGGACGAGCTTCGGCGTTCCATGGCGACGTTCAAGTCGACCGGCGGGGTCAGCAAATTCCGCGACAAGATGGTCAACGGCATGCTCGCGAACGGTTACACCCTGGATTTCGCCGAGCGGACGTTCAAGCAGATCGAGGGGTTCGGGAGCTACGGCTTCCCGGAGAGCCATGCGGCGAGCTTCGCCAAGATCGCCTACGCCTCGTCATGGGTAAAATGCCACCATCCGGACGTGTTCTGCTGCGCTCTGCTCAATGCGCAGCCGATGGGCTTCTACGCCCCGGCGCAGATCGTCCGCGATGCGCGCGATCATGGGGTGCAGGTTCGCCCGGTCTGCATCAACGAGAGCCGATGGGATTGTACGCTGGAGGGGGGAATCCTCCCTGTCCGCGAAGCGGATGGGGAGGGGGGCCACCCGAAGGGTGGTGGAGGGGCTGTCCGAGACCCGCGTCATTGCCCCAACCCCCCCGAGCGCGGGGCCCCCCCCCCAACTGGG
>JAEZHP010000151.1 GCA_023416515.1 Pseudomonadota bacterium
GATCAAGATTGAGCAGGCGCGCTTCTGGCGCTATCGCGAAGGCCGAAAAAGCTGGGGACCTGCCGTGGCCGAATTCTTCCTTCCCAAGAACAGCACCATCAAGAAGGGGAAGACCTATTCCGCGCCCGCGGGCTCCGCGAAGGCGCGCAAGTTCAAGATCTACCGCTACGATCCCGACGCGGGCGAGAATCCGCGCTACGACACCTATGAGATCGACACCGAGGCGTGCGGGCCGATGGTCCTCGACGCGCTCATCAAAATCAAGTCGGAGCAGGATCCGAGCCTGACCTTCCGCCGCTCGTGCCGCGAGGGCATTTGCGGCTCCTGCTCGATGAACATGAACGGCAAGAACGGCCTCGCCTGCACGACCGCGATCGACGATTTGAAGGGCGACGTTCGCATCACGCCGCTGCCGCACATGGACGTGATCAAGGACCTCGTCCCCGACTTCACCCATTTCTACGCCCAATATGCGTCGATCGAGCCGTGGCTGAAGACGGCGACTCCGGAGCCGTCGGGCAAGGAGCGGCTTCAGTCGCCGGAGGACCGCGCCAAGCTGGACGGCCTCTACGAGTGCATCCTGTGCGCTTGCTGCTCGACCTCGTGCCCGAGCTATTGGTGGAATGCCGACAAGTTCCTGGGCCCCGCCATTCTTCTCCAGGCCTATCGCTGGCTCGCCGACAGCCGCGACGAGATGACCGGCGAGCGGCTCGACCAGCTCGAGGATCCGTTCCGCCTCTATCGCTGCCACACGATCATGAACTGCGCGAACGTCTGCCCGAAGGGCCTCAACCCCGCCAAGGCGATCGCCGAGACCAAGAAGCTCATGATGGAGCGCGCGGTCTGACTCTGCTCCCCTCCCGCTTGCGGGAGGGGTCGGGGCAAGGCACCAACCCTCCGCTCGTCCCGAGCGTAGTCGAGGGGCGCCCGTGAGGAATCCGTGCAAGCGCCCCTCGACTTCGCTCGGGACGAGCGGGTAGGCCGGCGCTTCCATGCAGATCCACCCCGCCATCCGCCACGAGCCGGCGCCCGATCATCCGGGCTGGATGACCTGGGACGTGACCGGGCCCGAGCGGTTCAACAGCTCGATCGGGCCACTCCTGGTGCGGCGCGGCGAGGACGGGCGCGGCTGGTGCCGGATGTTCCCCGAGCAGGCGCATTCCAACCTCGGCAACAAGGTCCATGGCGGCGCTCTGATGACCTTCGTCGACATGGCGCTCTACGCGGGCGGAGCGATGGCCGGGGCCAATGTCGCGATGGCGGTCACGCTCGACTGCTCGGTCCAGTTTCTCGACGCGGGCGAGCTCGGCGAGCCGCTCGACGCAGAGGTGGAGCTGTTGCGCGAAACCGGCCGCCTCGTCTTCATCCGCGGCCGCCTGTTGCAGGGTGAGCGCCTGATCGCCTCCTTCTCCGCGAGCCTTCGCAAGGCGGTGCTGCTGCGATGAGCAAGGTCGCCGCCCGCTATCGCGAGCTGGTCGCCGCCGGCGAGCTTCGCCCCGATCCGGACCAGGAACGCGCCGCGACCGCGCTCGACCGGCTCGCCGAGGCGCTGGAGCGGCAGCCCCGCAATGGCGGCTTCTTCTCGCGCCTGCTCGGCGCGAAGGCCGAGGCGCCGCGCGGCATCTACATGTGGGGTGGAGTCGGGCGCGGCAAATCCATGTTGATGGACCTTGCCTTCGACAGCATCGACTTTTCGCCGAAGCGCCGGATCCACTTCCACGAATTCATGCTCGACGTGCACGAACGGCTTCGGGTCGAGCGCGCCAAGGAGAGCGGCGACCCGGTGCCGCCGGTCGCCGCCCCACTGGCTGCGGAGGCCAAGCTCCTCTGCTTTGACGAGATGGTGATCAACAACACCGCCGACGCGATGATCCTGTCGCGGCTGTTCTCGCACCTGCTCGAGGCGGGAGTGACGGTGATCACCACCTCGAACCGGCCGCCTGACGACCTCTACAAGCACGGCCTCAACCGCGAGCTGTTCCTGCCCTTCATCGCCCTGATCAAGGAGCGCCTCGACGTGGTCGGGCTCAACGGTCCCACCGACTATCGCCTCCAGCGGCTCGGCGGAATGCCGACCTGGCACGTGCCGAACGGTCCGAAGGCCACCGAGGACTTGCGCGAGGCCTTCTTTCGCCTGACCGACTATCCGGTGGAGGACGCGGCGCATGTCCCGACCTGCGACCTCAACGTGCCCGGCGGCCGGATCCTCCACGTGCCCAAGGCGCTGAAGGGCGTTGCGGTCTTCTCGTTCAAGCGGCTGTGCGGCGAGGCCCGCGGCGCGAGCGACTATCTCACCATCGCCCGCAACTTCCACACCGTGATCCTGGTCGGGATCCCAAGGCTCGGCCCGGAGAATCGCAACGAGGCGGCGCGCTTCGTCACCCTCATCGACGCACTCTACGAGCATAAGGTGAAGCTTCTCGGCGCCGCCGACGCGGAGCCGGCGGACCTCTACACCGCGGGCGATGGCGCCTTCGAGTTCGAGCGCACCGCGTCGCGCCTCATGGAAATGCAGAGCGCCGACTATCTCGCCGCCGGTCACGGCGAGGATTAGCGCTCAAGACGGTTGCCCCTCAGGGCGCGCGGGTCTAGGCGGCTTCGCAATCGGCTGCGCCCGCAGCCCCTTCGCTTTTCAGAATTGAGGAAAGGGGGAGCTTCATGGCTCGCAAGAAGATCGCGCTCATCGGGGCTGGCAATATCGGCGGAACGCTCGCCCATCTCGCCGCTCAGAAGGAGCTTGGCGACATCGTCCTGTTCGACGTCGTCGAGGGCATCCCGCAGGGCAAGGCGCTCGACCTCGCCCAGTGCGGCCCGGTCGAGGGCTTCGACGCCAAGCTCACGGGCACCAACGACTATGCCGACATTGCCGGGGCCGACGTGGTGATCGTCACCGCCGGCGTTCCGCGCAAGGAAGGCATGAGCCGCGACGACCTGTTGGGCATCAACCTCAAGGTGATGAAGGCGGTCGGCGAGGGCATCAAGAACAACTGCCCCGACGCTTTCGTCATCTGCATCACCAACCCATTGGACGCGATGGTGTGGGCGCTCCGCGAATTCTCCGGCCTCCCGCACAACAAGGTCGTCGGAATGGCCGGCGTCCTCGACAGCGCGCGCTTCAGCCATTTCCTCGCCGAGGAATTCCAGGTCTCGGTGCGCGACGTGAACAGCTTCGTTCTCGGCGGGCATGGCGACACGATGGTGCCAGTGGTCCAGTATTCGACCGTCGCCGGGATCCCCGTCCCCGACCTCATCGCCCAGGGCCGCTCGACCAAGGAGCGGATCGACGCGATCGTGAAGCGCACCCGCGGCGGCGGCGGCGAGATCGTCAAGCTCCTGAAGACCGGCTCGGCCTTCTATGCGCCCGCGGCGAGCGCCATCTCGATGGCGGAATCCTATCTCGGCGACCAGAAGCGGCTGCTTCCCTGCGCCGCCCACCTCACCGGCCAGTACGGCATCGACGATCTCTATGTCGGCGTTCCGGTGATCATCGGCGCCGGCGGCGTCGAGCAGGTCGTGGAGATCGAGCTCGACGACGAGGCCAAGGCCAACTTCCAGGTCTCGGTCGACGCGGTCAAGGAACTGCTGGTCGCCTGCAAGGGCATCGACAGCTCGCTGAGCTGATCAGTTTAGAAAGAAACCAATGAGCATTCTCGTCAACGCGAATACCCGCGTCATCACCCAGGGCATGACCGGCGAGACCGGCACGTTCCACACCCAGCAGGCGCTCGCCTACGGCACCAAGATGGTCGGCGGCGTGACCCCCGGCAAAGGCGGCACCACGCATATCGGCCTGCCCGTTTTCGATACGGTCGACGAGGCGGTGAAGGCCACCGGCGCCGACGCCAGCGCGATCTACGTTCCGCCGCCCTTCGCCGCGGACTCGATCCTCGAGGCGATCGACGCCGAGGTGCCGCTGATCGTGTGCATCACGGAAGGGATCCCGGTGCTCGACATGGTGCGCGTGAAGCGCGCCCTGGCCAGCTCCAAGTCGCGCCTGATCGGCCCGAACTGCCCGGGCGTCCTGACCCCGGACGAGTGCAAGATCGGAATCATGCCCGGCAACATCTTCCGCAAGGGCAGCGTCGGGATCGTCAGCCGCTCGGGCACGCTCACTTATGAGGCGGTGTTCCAGACCTCGAACGCCGGCCTCGGCCAGACCACCGCGGTCGGAATCGGCGGCGACCCGGTCAAGGGCACCGAGTTCATCGACGTCCTCGAGATGTTTCTCGCCGACGCCGAGACCAAGTCGATCATCATGATCGGCGAGATCGGCGGCTCGGCCGAGGAGGAAGCAGCCCAGTTCCTCGCCGACGAGGCGAAGAAGGGCCGCTCCAAGCCGACCGTCGGCTTCATCGCCGGCCGAACCGCTCCTCCGGGCCGCCGAATGGGCCATGCCGGAGCGATCGTGTCGGGCGGCCAGGGCGGCGCCGAGGACAAGATCGCAGCGATGGAAGCGGCCGGCATCCGAGTGTCGCCGAGCCCCTCCGAGCTCGGCACCACGCTCGCCGACCTTCTCGCCACCGTCTGAGGGAAGAGAGGGCCCTCGGCTTTAAAACCCCCGACGAATGGCTAGATTGCGGCCGTTCCTGAAATGAGTTCGAGACGAGTCATGGCGCGCGAGGATGATGGTGTTGACATGCTGGAGGGGGTGAGCCCCGCTTATCTCCAGTCTCTCTACGCGCGTTATTCGTCCGACCCCTCCTCGGTGGAGCCGCAGTGGCAGCGCTGGTTCGAGGGCGCGTCGGAGATGGTGTCCGGCCCGAGCTGGCAGCGATCCAACTGGCCGCCGTCCGACACCGACGCTCTGACCGCAGGGCTCGATCCGACCCAGGCCGCGATCGACAAGCCCGCCAACGGCAAGGCGGCCGCTGCTCCGGCGGCTCCGGCCCTGAAGCCGGCACCGGTCAGCGAGGACGCGATCCGCCAGGCTTCCCAGGACGTCGTCCGGGCGATGATGCTGATCCGCACCTATCGCGTGCGCGGTCATCTTGCCGCCGACCTGGATCCGCTCGGAATCCACCGCCGCGACCTGCCCGAGGACCTGACTCCGGAATTCCACGGACTCGACCCGAACAGCGACCGGCCGATCTATCTGGACGGCGCTCTCGGCTTCAAGACCGCCACCGTGCGCGAGATCGTCGACGTGCTTCGCCGCAATTATTGCGGCCATGTCGGCCTCGAATATATGCACATCAACGACCTTGCCGAGCGCCGCTTCCTTCAGGAGCGGATGGAAGGCAAGGACGCCGAGATCGCGTTCACGCCGGAGGGCAAGCAGGCGATCCTCGGCAAGGTCATCCAGGCGGAGCAGTGGGAGAAGTTCCTCGCCCGCAAATATGTGGGCACCAAGCGGTTCGGCCTCGACGGCGGTGAGTCGATGGTTCCGGCCCTCGAAGCCGTCATCAAATATGGCGGCCAGTTCGGGATCTCCCAGATCGTCGTGGGGATGGCCCATCGCGGGCGCCTCAACGTCCTGTCGAACGTGATGGGCAAGCCCTATCGCGCGATCTTCTCCGAATTCGCCGGCGGCTCGGCCAATCCCGAGGATGTCGGCGGCTCGGGCGACGTCAAATACCATCTCGGCACCTCGTCCGACCGCGAGTTTGACGGAGTGAAGGTCCACCTCTCGCTGGTCGCCAACCCCAGCCATCTCGAGGCGGTCGACCCGGTCGTTCTCGGCAAGGTCAAGGCCGAGCAGACCGCGATCGGCGACAGCGAGGGCGCCAAGGTCCTTCCGGTTCTCCTCCACGGCGACGCGGCGTTCGCCGGCCAGGGCATCGTCGCCGAATGCTTCGGCTTCTCGGACCTGCCGGGCTACGACACCGGCGGCTGCCTCCACTTCGTCATCAACAACCAGATCGGCTTCACGACGAGCCCGCGTTTCGCGCGCTCCTCGCCCTACCCGTCGGACGTCGCCAAGATCGTCCAGGCGCCCATCCTCCACGTCAACGGCGACGACCCGGAAGCGGTGACCTTCGCCTGCAAGCTGGCGATCGAGTACCGCCAGCGCTTCCGCCGCGACATCGTTATCGACATGTGGTGCTACCGCCGCTTCGGCCACAACGAGGGCGACGAGCCGAGCTTCACCCAGCCGCTCATGTACGCCAAGATCCGCAAGCATCGCGCGGTCTCCGAAATCTATGCCGAGCGGCTCGATCGGGAGGGTGTCGTCGACCCGAAGCAGGTCGAGGAGATGCAGCGCGCCTATGTCGCGACTCTCGAGGACGAGTTCGAGGCGGCAAAATCCTATCTGCCCAACAAGGCTGACTGGTTCGGCGGCCGCTGGTCGGGCCTCGGCCGGCCGGACACTCCGGAGACCGAGCGCCGCAACGTCGTAACCGCGATCAAACCGGAAGTGATGGATGAGATCGGGCGGATCATCACCACGGTCCCCGAAGGCTTCACCATCCACAAGACGCTCCAGCGCGTTCTCGATGCCAAGAAGGCGATGTTCGAGAGCGGCGAGGGCTTCGACTGGGCGACCGCCGAGGCGCTCGCCTTCGGCACACTCGTCAAGGAAGGCCATCAGGTCCGACTGTCGGGACAGGACAGCGGCCGCGGCACGTTCAGCCAGCGCCACGCCGTGTGGCGCAACCAGGAGACCGGCGAGCGCTACATCCCGCTGTGCAACATCGCCGGCGACAAGGAGAATCCGGGCCGCTTCGAGGTCCGCGACAGCCCGCTTTCCGAATTCGGAGTGCTCGGCTTCGAATATGGCTATGCCTCGGCCGATCCGCGCAGCCTGGTCCTGTGGGAGGCGCAGTTCGGCGACTTCGTCAACGGCGCCCAGGTCATCATCGACCAGTTCATTGCCGCCGGCGAGGTGAAGTGGCTTCGAGCCAACGGCCTCGTCATGCTCCTTCCGCACGGTTACGAAGGCCAGGGCCCCGAGCACAGTTCGGCGCGCCCAGAGCGCTTCCTGCAGCTGTGCGCCGAGGACAATATGCAGGTCGCCAACTGCACCACCCCGGCCAATTATTTCCACATCCTGCGCCGGCAGATGCTCCGCGACTTCCGCAAGCCGCTGATCATGATGACGCCGAAGTCGCTGCTTCGGCACAAGATGGCGGTGTCGAGCGCGAGCGACTTCACCGGCGACAGCCATTTCAAGCGGATCATGTCGGACACGACTCCGCCGGCCGACAAGGACGTGAGGCGCCTGGTCCTGTGCAGCGGCAAGGTCGCCTACGACCTCATCGAGGCGCGCGACAAGGCGGGCGCGGGCGACACGACGATCGTTCGCATCGAGCAGCTCTATCCCTTCCCGTCCGAGCCCCTGGTCGAGCGCCTCAAGCGCATGACCAACCTCGAAGAGGTGGTGTGGGCGCAGGAAGAGCCGCGCAACAACGGCGCCTGGTTCTTCGTCGATCCACTGATCGAGCAATGCCTCGGCGAGGCCGGGGTGAAGCCGAAACGGGCTCGCTATGCCGGCCGCGCCGCGTCGGCCTCGCCGGCGACGGGCCTTGCCAAACGCCACGCAGCCGAGCAGGCCGCGCTCATCGCCGACGCGCTCGGCATCGACAGCAAGTCCTGAACCGCGCGGCGCGCGGGCTGAACAAGAGGGTTTTTAGATGGCTACCGACGTCAAGGTCCCAACGCTTGGCGAGTCGATCACCGAGGCCACGGTCGGCCAGTGGCTGAAGCAGCCGGGCGATCCGGTCGCGGCCGACGAGGCGATCGCAAGCCTCGAGACCGACAAGGTCGCGGTCGAGGTCAACGCGCCGGTCGCCGGAACGATGGGCGAGCAGCTCGTCGCCGAGGGCGACAATGTCGAGGTCGGCGCGGTGATCGCCCGGATCGAGACCGACGGCGCCGCCGCCGCTCCTTCCGCCGCGCCGCAGCAAGCTGTCGCCGAGACGGTGCAGGAGAATGCCGGCGAGAATATCGCTCTCCGCGACGACGAGGACGAGGGCGGGGTCGACGAGCACGGCAACCTGACGCTGTCGCCGGCCGTGCGCCGCGTAGTCCTCGAGCACCAGCTTGACCCGTCCAAGATCAAGGGTACCGGCAAGGACGGCCGCCTGACCAAGGACGACGTGCTCGCCGCCGCGGCAAAAGCGCAGAAGGGTTCGCCGGCTTCGGCGCCCGCCGCTGCTGCTCCGGCGCCCGCGCCTGCCCCGGCCGCCGCTTCGACCGGCGAGCGCCGCGAAGAGCGGGTGCGGATGACGCGCCTTCGCCAGACCATCGCCAGCCGCCTCAAGGAAGCGCAGAACACCGCGGCGATGCTGACGACGTTCAACGACGTCGACATGACCGCGGTGATGGAGGCGCGCAGCCGCTACAAGGACCTGTTCGAGAAGAAGCACGGCATCCGCCTCGGCTTCATGAGCTTCTTCGTGAAGGCCTCTACCCTCGCGCTCCGCGACATCCCCGCGGTCAACGCCTCGATCGAGGGCGACGAGATCGTCTACCGCGACTATGCGGACATTTCGGTCGCCGTGTCCGCCCCTCAGGGTCTCGTCGTGCCGGTCATCCGAGACGCCGACAAGATGAGCTTCGCCGAGGTCGAGAAGACCATCGCCGACTTCGGCAAGCGCGCCAAGGACGGCACGCTGAAGCTCGACGAGATGCGCGGCGGCACCTTCACCATCACCAATGGCGGCGTGTTCGGCTCGCTGATGTCGACGCCGATCCTCAACCCGCCGCAGTCGGGCGTGCTCGGAATGCACCGGATCGAGGAGAGGCCGGTGGTCCGAAACGGCCAGATCGTCGCCAAGCCGATGATGTACCTGGCTTTGTCCTACGACCACCGCATCGTCGACGGCCGCGAGGCGGTCACCTTCCTCGTGCGCATCAAGGAAGCGCTCGAGGACCCGATGCGCCTGCTGATCGACCTTTGATCGCGACCACGACCCAACGAAAGACGAGCAATGGCTGACACCAATTTCGACGTGATCGTGATCGGCGCTGGGCCGGGCGGCTATGTGGCGGCGATCCGCGCCGCGCAGCTCGGCCTGAAGACCGCCTGCGTCGAGAGCCGCGAGACCCTTGGCGGCACCTGCCTCAATGTAGGCTGCATCCCGTCCAAGGCGTTGCTCCACGCCTCCGAGCTGTTCGAGGAGGCCAATCACGGCACGCTCGCCAAGTGGGGCGTGAAGACCAGCGGGGTCGAGCTCGACCTCGGAGCGATGCATGCCGGCCGCCAGGAAGCGATCAAGGGCCTCACCGGCGGAATCGAGTTCCTGTTCAAGAAGAACAAGGTGACCTGGCTGAAGGGCCACGCCAAGTTCACCGGCGCCGACACGATCGACGTCGCCGGCGCGAGCTACACCACCAAGAACTTCATCATCGCGACCGGCTCGTCGGTCACCCCGCTCCCGGGAGTCGAGATCGACCAGGAGCGGATCGTCGATTCGACCGGCGCTCTCGAGCTCGGCGAGGTGCCGGAGCATCTCGTCGTCATCGGCGGCGGCGTGATCGGCCTTGAGCTCGGCTCGGTGTGGCGGCGCCTCGGCGCGCAGGTCACCGTCGTCGAGTTCCTCGACCAGATCCTCCCCGGAATGGACGGCGACGTCCGCAAGGAAGCCAACAAGATCTTCAAGAAGCAGGGCTTCGCCTACCGCCTCGGCACCAAGGTGACCAAGGCCGAGAAGAACGGCGCCGGAGTGACGCTCACCGTCGAGCCCGCCAAGGGCGGCGCGGCCGAGACGATCACCGCGAGCCATGTGCTGGTGTCGATTGGCCGCCGGCCCAATACCGACGGCCTCAACCTCGAAGCCGCAGGAGTGAAGCTCAACAATCGCGGCCAGATCGAGGTCGACCACGACTTCCGCACGGGCGTTGCCGGCATCTACGCGATCGGCGACGTGACCCCTGGACCGATGCTCGCCCACAAGGCCGAGGACGAGGGCATCGCCTGCGCCGAGGTGATCGCGGGCCAGATCGGTATCGTCAATCACGACGTCATCCCCAGCGTCGTCTACACCATGCCGGAGATCGCGGGCGTCGGCCTCACCGAGGAAGACGCCAAGGCGAAATATGGCGAGGTGAAGGTCGGCAAGTTCCCGATGATGGGCAACAGCCGCGCCAAGACCAACCGTGAGCCCGACGGCTTCGTGAAGGTGATCGCGGACGCCAAGTCCGACCGGGTCCTCGGCGTGTGGATGGTCGCCTCGGTCGCCGGAACGATGATCGGCCAGGCGGCCCAGGCGATGGAGTTCGGAGCGACGTCCGAGGACATCGCTTACACCTGCCACGCCCACCCGACCCATTCGGAGGCGCTCAAGGAAGCGGCGATGGCGGTCAACGGGAAGCCGATCCACGTCTAGCGCCGGGCCCCGGTCCATGCGTCACCAGCTTCGCCGGATCCACATCTGGCTCGGCTGGATCGTCGGGATTCCATTGCTGGTCTGGACCGTGAGCGGCCTCGTCATGGTCGCCCTGCCGATCGAGACGGTGCGCGGCGAGCATCTGCTGTCGGAGCCTCGGCCGGTATCGCTCGCGGCTCCGGCGGTCATGCCGCCGACCGGTCCGCGACCCGTCCTCTCCCTCGGTCTCGAGCAGCGAGCGATGGGCCCGCGCTGGCTTGTCCGCTTCGCCGACGGCGAGGTGCGGATGGCCGACCCGGCAACCGGGCGAGTGCTTCCCCTGATGTCCGCGCCCGAGGCGGTGGCGGAAGTCCAGTCCCGCTACCAGGGCGAGGCGAGCGTCGCCGCCGTCGACAGAACCTCAGCCGAGGATCCGCCGGTCGAGCTTCGCCGCCCGATCGCGGCGTGGCGCGTGGCGATGAGCGACGGCACGCATTTCTACGTCAACGCGGCGACCGGCGAGATCGCGGCCCGGCGCTCCGGCCTGTGGCGCTTCTACGACTTCATGTGGGGCCTTCACATCATGGACCCGGCCGGCCGCGAGGACATCAACAACATCTGGGCGCGAGCCTTCTCCTTCGTCGGGGTGGTGACGGTTGTGCTTGCGCTGGTGCTCTTGCCGATGACCATCCGCCGCCGACGCAAGAGGGCGCGGGCCGAGGCGGTGGCGGACTGACATGGAGGCCGACAGCGTCCCCGCTGCCGTGGGCCCGGCACTCGCCTTCCTCGACCTCGCCGGGATCTTCGTGTTCGCGGCATCGGGCGCGCTGCTCGCTGCGACGAAGCGCCAGACTCTCGTCACCTTCATCTTCTTCGCGGTGATCACCGGAGTCGGCGGCGGCACCGTGCGCGACCTCCTGATCGGTGCTCCGGTCTTCTGGATCAACCGCAATGCGGTGCTGATCATCTGCATCGTCGCGGCCTTGATCGTGTGGATGCTTCCACAGCGGCTCCTGCAGGGGCAATTGCTGCTTTGGCTCGATGCGATCGGCCTTGCCGCTTATGCCAGCTTCGGCGCAGCCAAGGGCCTCGCCTTCGGGGTGGCGCCGCTTCCGGCCATCGGCATGGGCGTCCTCACCGGCTGCATGGGCGGAATCATCCGCGACGTCTTCGCCGGCGACCCGAGCATCCTGATGAGGCCGGAACTCTACGTCACCGCCGCGGCGCTTTCAGCCGCTCTCACCGTGGCGCTGCTTCTGGTCGGAGTGCCCGGCTCGGTGGCAGGACCGGTCGCGGCACTCGCCGGCTTCGCCTTGCGGGGTGCAGCGATCGCGCGTGGCTGGTCGCTGCCCGGCTACGATAGATAGTCGATCTTGACTGCCGAGGCGGCTCGGCGCGCTAGGCTTCGGGCCTCCTCGACATCATCCGCCCGCGCCAGGGCGACGCCCATGCGCCGGTTGGGCCGGGTCACCGGCTTTCCGAACAGGCGCACGTCGACCGGCTTGTCCGCCGACCCCAGTGCCAGCGCTTCCGAGAGGCCATCGAAACGGAACCGCTCGGCCTCGCGGTCGGCCAGGATCACTGCCGACGCCGACGGACCGCGAGAACCGACGTCGGGGATCGGCAGGCCGAGGATCGCTCGGGCATGGAGATCGAACTCCGACAACTCCTGCGAGATCAGAGTGACCATCCCGGTGTCGTGCGGACGCGGGCTGAGCTCCGAGAAAATCGCCTCGTCGCCGCGGATGAAGAACTCGACCCCGAATAGGCCGTAGCCCCCGAGATCGTCGACGACCGCTTGCGCCATGTCCTGGGCCTCAGCGAGTGCAGAAGCGGACATCGCCATGGGCTGCCAGCTCTCGCGATAGTCGCCATGTTCCTGGGTGTGGCCGATGGGCGGACAGAAGATGGTTCCCTCGCGCGTCCGCACCGTCAGAAGCGTGATCTCATAGTCGAAGGCGACGAACTCCTCGACGATCACCCGCGGCCGGTCGCCACGCATGTTGGCGACGGCGTAGGTCCAGGCGGCCTCCAGGTCGGCCGCGTCGCGAACCGTCGACTGGCCCTTGCCGGACGAGGACATGACCGGCTTCATCACGCAGGGGAAGCCGGTGTGCTTGGCGGCTCCCAGGACTTCCTCGAGGCTCTCGGCGAAACGATAGCGCGAGGTCCTTAGGCCCAGGGTCTCGGCGGCCAGGCTTCGAATCGCGTCGCGGTTCATCGTCATCGCCGCGGCCCGGGCGGACGGGACGACGTGCCAGCCTTCTTCCTCCAGCGCCCCCAATTCCTCGGTCCGGATCGCCTCGATCTCGGGAACGATGAAGTCCGGCCGATGCTTCTCGACGGCCGAGCGCAACTTGGCGCCGTCGAGCATCGCGAACACCTCGGCCGCGTCGGCGAGCTGCATCGCGGGAGCCCCCGAATAGCTGTCGCAGGCGATGACCGCAGCGCCGAGGCGCTTGGCCGAGATCACGAACTCCCGGCCGAGCTCGCCCGAGCCGAGCAGGAGAATGGTAGCGATGTGAGACATTCGAAGTTGGCTAGGGTGAGGCGGTCGACGACTCAAGCCGCTTGGCAACCGACGCGGCAAAAGAAGGTTGACCGTCTGGTCAGTCAACGTCATAAAAGGGGCATGAGCAAGCGGGCGATCCGGGCGGAGCAGGAACGACAGGCGGCCCGAGCGCGGCTGCTCGACGCTGCCCTCGAGCTGTTCAGCGAAAAGGGAATCAGTGCTGGCACCACCGCCGAAGTCGCCCTTCGCGCGGGCGTGTCGAAAGGCCTCGTGTTCAACTATTTTCCGACCAAGGACGCGCTTCTTCAGGCGCTGATCGAACGGGTGATGGGTGACATCCTCGGCTATTGGGAGGAGCACGACTGGACAGGACCGCCGGTCGAGCAACTCCACCGTGTAGCGGACGTCGCCCTTAGCCATGTCGCCGAGCGGCCAGGCTTCTTCCGTTTTTACTTTTCGTTGATGCTCCAACCCGACAGCCCGCCCGCCGCCGAGCGTGCGGCGGTCACCCTTCGCCCGCGAATCGAATTCTATTTCGAGCGCCTCCGCGAGGTGATGACCGCGCTCGGCTCGGACGACCCGCTTGCCGATGCCCGCCTTTTCCAGTTCGCATTGGTCGGGCTCTCCCAGATGATAGCCGCGACGCCGGCCTTGCTCGGGCCCGAGGGTAAAGGCCCGCTCGTGGGGCTCAAGAACCGGCTGGTCGACACCTTCACCCGCTTACGCTGACGAAAGGCACGTCAATGCGTCCTGCACTGGTTTTGCTCGGCTGCCTCACCGCTGGATGCACGACGGCTTCGTCGGCGCCAGTCGCCTCTGCACCTCGATTCGCGGAATTCCGGCAGGCACCGTGCGCACCGGGCCTGCCGGAGGATTTCCGCTGTGGCACTGTCAGCGTTCCAGAAAACTTCGCGCGGCCCCAAGGTCGGCAGATCGCGCTGAACGTGGCGGTGGCGCCTGGACAAGCGCCTCTTCAGGCGGAGCCGCTGGTGATGATCGCGGGCGGCCCGGGCCAGGCAGCAGTCGCGACCGCCCCCGTCGTCCTCCCCGCTCTTCGCGACCTCGACGCTCACCGCGACATCGTGTTCGTCGACCAGCGCGGCACCGGCGCTTCGAACCCATTGATCTGCGAGGCGAGCTTCGACGCGATCATGGGTCCGGAAGGCACGGCCGCGGTCGCCGAATGCCACCGATCGCTCAGCGCTCGGGCAGACCTGTCCGCCTACGGTTCGGATCAGGCCGTCACGGATCTCGAAGCCGTTCGCGCCGCACTCTCATATCAGCGCGTGAACCTCGTCGCCGCCTCCTACGGCGTGCGCGTCGCGACGCTTTACATGCGGCGGCATCCCGAGCGGGTACGCTCGGCCATTCTGCGCGCGGCCTACCCGTCTAATTTCAACATCGTCGGCAACGGCCTTCCCGCCGCCGATGCCGAGCTCGGGCGGGTGGTGGACGAATGCGGCGCCTCGGCTGAATGCCACTCGGCCTATCCCAATCTGGAGGCCGAACTGAATCAGGTCTTCGCTTCGCTCGAACAGGCGCCGCAGAACGTCACCCGCGCCGACGGCAGCTCACTTCAAGTCACTCCGGCGCTGTTCCAGCAGGCGCTCTACGCGCTGATGCTGAGCGCCCAGACCCGGCAGAGCCTGCCCCTGATGATCCATACCGCCGCAACGCGAGGGTTTCAGCCGATCGCCACTCCGCTCGGCCAGATTCGCGACGCCCTCTATGGCACTCTGCCCGTCGGCATGTACCTCTCGATCCTCTGCTCCGAGGACGTGCCGCGCCTCGCGCCCGGCGACCTGCAGCGCCCACGTACACCGCTGGGACGGATGGGTGCGCAATTGATCGAAACCTGCCGAAGCTGGGCCGTTCCAGCCGCGGACCCGAATCTTTTCCAGCTTTCAGAGCTCACCACGCCAACGCTGGTGGTCTCGGGACTCCTCGACCCGGCCACCACGGCGAGTGCAGGCCGCGCACTGATGCGCCAGTTGCGCACGGCCGTTCATGTCGAGCTTCCTGCCACCGCTCACGGGCCCATGCTGCCCGCTTGCCTGCGTGAAGATGCGCGCCGCTTTCTCGCCAATCCCGGGCCGATCGCGAATGCCGGGCAAGCCTGCGCAACAGCCACTCTGCCAGCCTTCGCGGTGATGCCGACACGTCGGCCTTAGGACGAGGAGCTAATTGAGAGCCGAGCCCAGCCCTGCCTCGCGGAACGGCCTCGGCTCCTCCGGCGGAGTTTTCTGCGGCGCGAGGGGGCGCTGCCACAGGGCCACGTCCCACCACTGGCCGAGCTTCCAGCCGACCTGGCCGTAGGTGCCGCACTTCTTGAAGCCCATCGCGCGATGGAGGGCTGCGCTCGCCTCGTTGGGGGCGCTCAAGGCGGCGATGGCCTGGGTGAAACCCTGCCGAGTCAGCAGGTCGATGAGCATTGTGTAGAGCCGCCGGCCGAGACCGCCGCGCTGCCGGTCCGACGCGACATAGACGGACGTCTCGACGGTGAAGCGATAGCCCTGGCGTGGGCGAAAGCGCGAGGCCGAGGCGTAGCCTGCGAGGCCACGCTCATCCTCCGCGACCAGCCACGGATAGAGGCCGTCCCCCCCGGCGATCCGGGCCGCCATCTCCTCCGCGCTCGGAGCGCTATCCTCGAGGCTCACCGCGCTTCCCTCGACGAAGGGCGCATAGAGGGCGGCGATCGCCGCCGCGTCGCGCGGCGCCGCGAAGCGGATGTTCATCGAGTCGCCGCGCGCTCCAGCAGGCTTCGCCACAGGCTGGAGGCGCCGGCGCTCGGCACCGCGTCATAGGAAGGCGGGCATTCGAGGCAGCGCGCCTGGATCGCCGGGCCGCGAAGAAGGCTCTGAGCATCGCTGAGAGCACGCGCCACCAGTGCCTCGGGCCGAGCGCGGAGCCGAGCGAACGGATCGGGCTCGGCCGCCGACGGCGCCGCCGCGAAGCTTTGCGCGAGATGGCCGAAATAGCGTTCGAACCAGTCGGTCTGCGGGACGAAATGAACCGCGTGCGCCTGGCCTTCCGCGAGATTGGCGCGGCGCGCCGCCTCGTTGACCGCGTCCTGGAGCGAGCCGAACTGGTCGACCAAGCCGAGCTGGCGGGCGGTTCCGCCGTCCCACACCCGGCCCTGCCCGATCTCGTGGACTCGCTGGACCGGGAGGTTTCGCGACTGCGACACCAGGGTCAGGAATCGGCGGTACATGCCTTCGACTCCGAGCTGGAGGAGCCGGTCGGCTTCGTCGGAAGGTCCACGCAGAATATCCGGCTCGCCCGACATCGGGGTGGTACGAACGCCGTCGACACCGATGCCGATGTTGCGAAGCGTGCCCTCGAAGCTCGGCAGGATTCCGAACACTCCGATCGAGCCGGTGATGGTGCTCGGCTCGGCGAAGATCCGGTCGCCGGCAGAGCCGATCCAGTAGCCGCCGCTGGCCGCGACCGAGCCGAACGAGACGACCACTGGAATGCCCTGCCGCTTCACGTTGAGAAGCGCCTGGCGAATCCGCTCCGAGCCGGTGGCCGAGCCGCCGGGTGAGTCGATCCGAACCACCAGCGCCTTGAGGTCATGGTCGCGCATGCCCTGTTCGAGGGTGCGGACGATGGTCGCGGCGCCGGCTTGGCCGGTCCCGGTTTCGCCGTCGCTGATCTCGCCGGCGATCGTGAGAATGCCGACATTGCCGTGACGGGCGAGCGGGTTGCGCTCGATGAAGGAGCTGTACTGGACCGCCCGGAAGCTGTTCGGAACCGCCTCATGGCCGCGGCCGACGAGCTCCGCGACGCGCGCGTTGAAGGTGGCCCGGTCGCCGATTCGGTCGACGAGGCCCATCTCGCGTGCCGCATAGGCCATGTCGCCATTGTGGCGCATGATCGCCCCGGTCGGATCGGCGACATAGGGATCGATCTGCGCTCGCGGCCGGGCACGCGACACCTCCTGGCGCCACTGCTCCCAAAGCGAATTGGCCAGCGCCTGGCTCGCCTGCCGCGCCTCGGGAGACATGTCGCTCCGGGTGAACGGCTCAACCGCGGACTTGAACGCGCCGACCCGGTAGACGTTCGCGGTGATCCCGAGCCGCTGGAGAAGCTCGGCATAATAGAGATTGGTGCCGCCCGGTCCGGTGAACAGGACCGCCCCCATTGGGCTCAGCCAGATCTCGTCGGCATGGGCGGCGAGCTGGTAGGTGTCGTCGGAATAGCCGGTCGCGAAAGCGAGCACCCGCTTGCCGCCGGCGCGGGCGCGGTCGATCGCCGCGGCGACATCGGCCAAGGCGACCTGGCGGCCGCCGGCGAACAGGTCGAGATCGAGCACCACTGCGTGAATCCGCTCGTCGGTCGCGGCGGTCTCGAGCGCGTGGACAAGGTCGGCGATTCGATATTCGCGCGGGAGATTCGAGCCGCCGAGCGCGGCCCACGGACTAACCTCCGCCGGCTGCTCGACGATCGGACCGTCGAGGCGGAGCACCAGGGCTCCGCTGGTCGGACCGCCGGCATGCGGGGTCGCCGAAAGCGCCGCGTAGAGGCCGCCGAAGAACAGCAGCAGCAGGACGAGGACGAGCGCGTCCTTGATCCCGACGAGCACCTTCCAGAGACCTTTGACGAAGCGCATGGACCGGCATTCTCCTTCCGTCTTGGCTAGCTAAAGCACCCGCTCGCCGCTGTAAACGAAACCGCCCAGCCAAGCCCTTGACCGTCGATGAACCGCACCTAAATGAACCGGCATTGGCACTCGCGCTTGATGAGTGCTAACAGTTCAACCGCAGCCGCGGCGCGGCCCGAACATGGGGGGATGCCGCGTGCAAATGAAAGAGGTGAGCGCATGAATTTTCGACCCCTGCACGATCGCGTGCTGGTCCGCCGCGTCGAGGCCGAAGAGAAGACGGCCGGCGGCATCATCATTCCGGACACCGCCAAGGAGAAGCCGCAGGAAGGCGAAGTCGTCGCCGTCGGCACCGGCACCAAGGACGATGACGGCAAGGTGACCCCGCTCGACGTCAAGGCGGGCGACAAGATCCTGTTCGGCAAATGGTCCGGCACCGAGGTCAAGCTCAACGGCGAAGACCTGCTGATCATGAAGGAAAGCGACATCCTCGGGATCGTCGGCTGAGCTTACGGCCATGCGAGCCATGGCCACTGCGAACATTGGTGAACATTCAGATTTGAAAGGTTAGTCAGCATGGCAGCGAAAGACGTACGCTTTTCGCGTGACGCCCGTGAGCGGATCCTCCGCGGCGTCGACACCCTCGCCGACGCGGTGAAGGTGACCCTCGGTCCCAAGGGCCGCAACGTCGTCATCGACAAGAGCTTCGGCGCTCCCCGAATCACCAAGGACGGCGTCACCGTCGCCAAGGAGATCGAGCTTAAGGACAAGTTCGAGAATATGGGCGCGCAGATGCTGCGCGAGGTTGCGTCCAAGACCAACGACCTCGCCGGCGACGGCACCACCACCGCCACCGTTCTCGCCCAGGCGATCGTCCGCGAGGGTATGAAGTCGGTCGCGGCCGGAATGAACCCGATGGACCTCAAGCGCGGCATCGACCTCGCCGTCGGCAAGGTCGTCGAGGACCTGAAGGGCCGCTCCAAGGACGTCCAGGGCTCCAATGAGATCGCCCAGGTCGGCATCATCTCGGCCAACGGCGACACCGTCGTCGGCGAGAAGATCGCCGAGGCGATGGAGAAGGTCGGCAAGGAAGGCGTGATCACTGTCGAGGAGGCCAAGGGCCTCGAGTTCGAGCTCGACGTCGTCGAGGGCATGCAGTTCGACCGCGGCTACCTCTCGCCCTACTTCATCACCAACCCGGAGAAGATGACGGTCGAGCTTTCCGACCCGTACATCCTCATCCACGAGAAGAAGCTCTCCAACCTCCAGGCGATGCTTCCGATCCTCGAGGCGGTCGTCCAGTCGGGCCGTCCGCTCCTGATCATCGCCGAGGACATCGAGGGCGAGGCTCTCGCCACCCTCGTCGTCAACAAGCTTCGCGGCGGCCTCAAGGTCGCGGCCGTCAAGGCTCCGGGCTTCGGTGATCGCCGCAAGGCGATGCTTCAGGACATCGCGATCCTGACCGGCGGCGAGATGATCAGCGAGGATCTCGGCATCAAGCTCGAGACCGTCACCCTGAACATGCTCGGCCAGGCCAAGCGCGTCACCATCGACAAGGACAACACCACCCTCGTCGACGGCGCCGGTCAGGCCGACGAGATCAAGGGCCGAGTCGAGTCGATCCGCCAGCAGATCGAGAACACCACCAGCGACTATGACCGCGAGAAGCTCCAGGAGCGTCTCGCCAAGCTCGCCGGCGGCGTTGCCGTGATCAAGGTCGGCGGTTCGTCCGAGGTCGAGGTGAAGGAGCGCAAGGACCGCGTTGACGACGCTCTCCACGCGACCCGCGCGGCTGTCGAAGAGGGTATCGTCCCCGGTGGCGGCACCGCTCTCCTCTACGCCACCAAGGCGCTCGAGGGGCTGAAGGGCGTCAACGACGACCAGACCCGCGGCATCGACATCGTCCGCAAGGCCCTCCAGGCTCCGGTTCGCCAGATCGCCGAGAATGCCGGTCATGACGGCGCGGTGGTCGCCGGCAAGCTGATCGACGGCAACGACCAGGCGCTGGGCTTCAACGCCCAGACCGAGGTTTACGAGAACCTCGTCCAGGCCGGCGTGATCGACCCGACCAAGGTCGTCCGCACCGCCCTCCAGGACGCGGCCTCGGTCGCCGGTCTGCTCATCACCACCGAAGCGGCGGTGAGCGAGCTCCCGGAAGACAAGCCCTCGATGCCCTCGATGCCCGGCGGCGGCATGGGCGGCATGGATTTCTGACGAGACGGCCGGCGCTAGCGAAACGCGCGCGCAAGCAAGCGTGAGCTAGCGCCGGACTCGTCGAAGTCCGGCCGGCGGGTCGGCAAAGCCGAACCCGGCCGACGTCGGCGCGAGCTTTGCTTGCGCCGGAGCGAGGTCCGAAAAAGAAAAAGGGCCGGGGCAGCGATGCTCCGGCCCTTTTTTGTGGGCAGTTGATAATCGCGGCGGCCTACGCCTGCTCGCGACCTACTGCGCGTTGGCCTCGTTCGCGGCCGCGGCGCCGAGGGAGTTCACGTCCGTCTGCGCATTCGCCGCATTCTCGTCGAGGACGAGGCTGTCGGCGGAGGTGTCGAAGGTTTGCTGGTTCTCGACCATCGCGGCGGCGTTATCGACCTGCTCGCGCTCCTTGGCGGTGAGGCCGTCGTCGCCGCGCTCGTCACCGCCGCCGCAGCCGGCAAGGGCGAGCAGAGCGGCCGCCGCGAAAGCTGCATGAAAACGCATATGTGATCCTTCCGCGCTGCCGTGAGGCGACACTTCCGCACGGAAGGCAGAGAAAATCAAGCCGCCCCCGAGACGAGGGCGGCTCGATTCGCAAAGGCCTTAGTGGCGGTTGCCGTCGACTGCGTTCTCGATGTCGTCGCCGACATTGCGCGCGACGTTGCCGACCTCGGACGCGCCGTTCTCGATCACGTCACCGGCGCCGGCGGCGATGTTGCTCGCGCCGTTGATGAGGTCCTCGGTGCCGTTGCCGATGTCGCTGGCGGCATTGTCGCTGACATTGGCGGAGGCGCCGTTGTTGGTGACGTTGGCTTCGCAGCCGGCGAGCGCGAGGCCGGACAGAACGACGGCGGTCAGAACGATCTTCTTCATGGCATTCCCTCTCTTTGACTTCGGCCCTGTCACGCCGGGCCGGCGATTCTCTGAAACGCGGCGGGCATTCTTACACAGAAAAAGGGCCGGCCCTGCAAGCAGGACCGGCCCCTTACTCATTCGGCCGGGGCCGAACGTCTTAGTTGGCGTTCGTCGACGCGTTGGCCGCGGTCGCGTTCGCGCTGGTGTTGGCGCCGGCCTCGTTGGCGAGGACGTTGGCGTTCTCGTCGAGGGCGTTGGTGGTGGCGGCCTCTTCGACGGTCAGCGCGTTGTTGACGTCGGCGATGGCTTCGTTGGTGGTCTCACCGGCGGTGTTGGCGGCGGTGTTGGTCTCGTTCCCACCGCAAGCGGCGAGGCCGAGCGAAGCAACGGCGACGAGAGCGAAAACAGTCTTCTTCATAGTCAAAGCCCTTTTGAAATCATGCGAGGATTTCGTCGCGGCCCACTGATCCCCTGCGGGCCTGTCGACAGGATCCCACATACCGCACCGCGATTTGGGATGTAAATACATTCTCTACTCAATTGGTCGATTTAGTGGCAGTTGACGCATATAAGGATATCTTTATATGCGAATATCATGTTGACCGCGCCGCGCACCTTCGCCGCTCTGGCCGATCCGACGCGGCTTCGGATCCTCGCATTGCTTCGCGCGATGGAGCTTTCGGTCGGCGAGATCGCCCAAGTGCTCGGGCAAAGCCAGCCGCGCGTGTCGCGCCACGTCAAGATCCTCGCCGAGGCGGGCCTCGTCGAGCGTCGCAAGGAAGGCAGCTGGGTGTTCCTCAGCCTCGGCGTCCGCGACCGCATGGAGCCGCTCTTCGCCTTACTCGACCGCTGGGCCGAGCAGGACGGCGAGGCCGGCTGGGCCGAGGCTGACGCCGAGCGCCTTAGCGCGGTGCGCGCCGAGCGCGCCGCGGCCGCCCAGAATTACTTCGATGCGCGCGCCGAGGAGTGGGACCATCTGCGCTCCCTCCACGTCGCAGAGGCGGAGGTCGAGGCCGGGATCGCCCGCGCTCTCGCCGCGGACAGCCGCGCAACCGGCCGCCTCGTCGATATCGGCACGGGCACTGGCCGGATGATCGAGCTGTTCGGCCGCGATGCGGATCACGCGCTGGGCGTCGACCGATCGCCCGAGATGCTGCGGCTGGCGCGGGTCAAGCTCAGCGAGGCCGGGCTCGACGCGGATCTTCGCCAGGGCGACATGTACGCCCTGCCGCTGGCCGCCGGCACCGCAGACACGGTGATTCTCCACCAGGTGTTGCATTATGCGCAGAACCCATCGGCCGCGATCGCCGAGGCGGCTCGGCTGCTCGCGCCGGGCGGAAGGCTTCTGATCGCCGACTTCGCACCGCATGAGCGCGAGGAGTTGCGGACGCTCGACGCCCACGCGCGGCTCGGCTTCGCCGACGAAGTCATGCTCGGCTATCTCGAAGGGGCGGGCCTCGAAGGCGAGGTCGTCGAGCATCTCGAGGGCGGCGAGCTCACAGTCACCATCTGGGCCGGGACCCGGCCCGAAACCCGTTTGAAAGTGGTCGCATGAGCATGTCCCCCACCGGCGCTCCGGCGCTGTTCGAGAATGTCGCCGGCGACATCGCGGTCAGTTTCGAATTCTTCCCGCCCAAGACGGAGAAGATGGAGCAGACCCTGTGGGAGTCGATCCAGACCCTCGCTCCCCTCGGCCCGCGCTTCGTCTCGGTGACCTATGGCGCCGGCGGCTCGACCCGCGAACGCACCCACAACACGGTCGCCCGGATCGCCCGCGAGACCAACCTCAACGCGGCCGCCCACCTGACCTGCGTCGAGGCGACGAAGGACGAGATCGACGAGATCGCGCGCGCTTATTGGGAGGCCGGCGTTCGCCACATCGTCGCCCTGCGCGGCGACATGCCGACTTTGGGTGACCCGTTCGAGGCCCATCCCGAGGGCTATGCGAACGCCGCAGAGCTGGTCGCGGGCCTCAAGAAGATCGCGCCGTTCGAGATCAGCGTCGCCGCCTATCCGGAATGCCATCCGGACAGCCGCAACCGCGCTGCCGACCTCGACAATCTGTGGCGCAAGATCGACGCCGGCGCCGACCGCGCCATCACCCAGTTCTTCTTCTCGCCGGAATGCTTTTTCCGGTTCCGCGAGCAGGCGGCAGCGATGGGCATCGACGCCGAGATCGTTCCGGGCATCCTTCCGGTTTCCAACGTCGCCCAGACCCGCAAGTTCGCAGCGGCATGCGGCGCTCACATTCCCGACTGGATGGACCGGCTGTTCGAAGGCCTCGACGACCTTCCCGCCGCGCGCCAGCTGGTCGCTGCGACGGTTGCCGCCGAGCTGTGCGGCCGCCTCTACGCGGGCGGAGTCCGCCACTTCCACTTCTACACTCTCAACCGCGCCGAGCTGTCCTACGCCATCTGCCACCTGCTGGGGCTGAGGCCGAAAGCCGCGCAACATCCGCAGGAGCAGGCCGCATGAGCGCCGCACAGAAACTTCGCGATGCCGCCTGCGAGCGCATCCTGATCTTCGACGGCGCCTTCGGCACCCAGATCCAGAACAAGGGGCTGGTCGAAGCCGACTATCGCGGCAGCCTCGACCTCTCCCGCGATCAGAAGGGCAATAACGACCTTCTGGCGATCACCCGGCCGGACGTGGTCGACGAGATCACCCGCGCCTATCTCGCCGCCGGCGCCGACATGGTGTCGACCAACACGTTCAGCGCCAACCGGATCAGCCAAGCCGATTATGCCGCCGAGCATCTCGTCGGCGACATCAACCGCGAGTCCGCGCGCCTCGCCCGTGCCGCTGCCGACGATTACGCCGCGAAGGACGGCCGCCCGCGCTTCGTCGCCGGGGCGATCGGGCCGACCAACAAGACCCTCTCGCTGTCCCCCGACGTCAACGATCCGGGCTTCCGGGAGATCGATTTCGACGGGCTGAAGGCCGTCTATCGCGAGCAAAGCGCGGCTCTGATCGAGGGCGGTGTCGATTTCATCCTCATCGAGACGATCTTCGATACGTTGAATGCGAAGGCGGGCATCATGGCCGCCAAGGAAGCGGCGCGCGACGCCGGCCGCGACGTGCCGCTGATGATCTCGATGACTCTCACCGACCTCAGCGGCCGCAATCTCTCGGGCCACACGGTCGAGGCGTTCTGGCATGCGGTTCGTCATGCCAAGCCGCTGACGATCGGCCTTAACTGCTCGTTCGGGGCGACCCAGCTTCGCCCGCACGTCCAGGCGCTGAGCGCGGTCGCAGATACCCTGATCCTCGCCTACCCCAACGCCGGCCTGCCCAACGAGCTCGGCGCCTATGACGAGCTTCCCGACGAGACCGCCGCCTTCGTTCGCGAATGGGCCGAGCTCGGGCTGGTCAACATCCTCGGCGGCTGCTGTGGGTCCTCGCCCGCGCACATCGCCGCCATCGCCAAGGCGGTTGGTGGCATTGCGCCGCGCCGCATCCCGGGCTGTCCGGGCGGAACCCGCCTTGCCGGCCTCGAACCCATGACGATTGCTGCTTGAACATGGCTACTGCTTACCGCCCCGACGCCGTCGAGGGCTCGTCCTCCGAAACCGGCACCGCTGTCGCGACCGCCACCTTCGTCAATATCGGCGAGCGGACGAACGTCACCGGCTCGGCCAAGTTCAAGAAGCTGATCATGGCGGGCGATTATGCCGCCGCGGTCGAGGTCGCCCGCGATCAGGTCGAGAACGGCGCCCAGATCATCGACATCAACATGGACGAAGGCCTGCTCGACGCGGAATTCGCCATGACCACCTTTCTCAAGCTGATCGCGGCCGAGCCCGATATCGCCCGAGTCCCGTTCATGATCGACAGCTCCAAGTGGAGCGTGATCGAGGCCGGCCTCAAATGTGTGTCGGGCAAGCCGATCGTGAACTCGATCAGCATGAAGGAAGGCGAGCAGGCCTTCCTCGAACAGGCGCGCAAGGTCCGCGACTATGGCGCCGCCGTCGTGGTGATGGCGTTCGACGAGGTCGGCCAGGCCGACACCAAGGAGCGCAAGGTCGAGATCTGCACCCGAGCCTACGACCTTTTGGTCGCCGACGGCTTCCCGGCCGAGGATATCATCTTCGACCCCAACATCTTCGCGATCGCGACCGGGATCGACGAGCATCGCCGCTACGCGCTCGACTTCATCGAGGCGGCGCGCGAGATCCGCGCCCGCTGCCCCGGCGCACACATCTCGGGCGGCCTGTCGAACCTCAGCTTCTCGTTCCGCGGCAACGAGCCGGTGCGCCGGGCGATGCACAGCGTGTTCCTCTACCACGCCATTCCGGCCGGCCTCGACATGGCCATCGTCAACGCGGGCCAGCTCGACGTCTACGACCAGATCGACCCGCAGCTTCGCGAAGCCTGCGAGGACGTCATCCTCGACCGCCGCGACGATGCCACCGAGCGGCTGATCGAGCTCGCCGAAAAGTATCGCGGCACCGACGCCGCAGCGGAAAAGGCCGCCGAGGAATGGCGCTCCTGGCCGGTCGCCAAGCGGCTCGAGCACGCCCTCGTCAAAGGCATCGACGCCTATGTCGTCGACGATACCGAGGAAGCGCGCCAGGCCGCCGCCCGCCCGATCGAGGTCATCGAAGGCCCGCTGATGGACGGGATGAACGTCGTCGGCGACCTGTTCGGCTCCGGCAAGATGTTCCTTCCGCAGGTGGTGAAGTCCGCCCGGGTGATGAAGAAGGCGGTTGCCCATCTCTTCCCCTTCATCGAGGCGGAAAAGGAGAAGAACGGCGCCACCCAGGGCAAGGGCAAGGTGGTGATGGCCACCGTCAAGGGCGACGTTCACGACATCGGCAAGAACATCGTCGGCGTGGTCCTCCAGTGCAACGGCTTCGAGGTCATCGACCTCGGCGTGATGGTGCCGTGGCAGAATATCCTCGAGGCGGCCAACGAGAACCAGGCCGACATGATCGGCCTCTCCGGCCTGATCACGCCGTCGCTCGACGAGATGGTGACCGTGGCGAGCGAGATGCAGCGCGCCGGCATGAGCCTACCGCTGCTGATCGGAGGCGCGACCACCTCGAAGGTGCACACCGCGCTTCGAATCGACGGCGCTTACGAAGGCCCGGTGCTTCACGTTCTCGACGCCAGCCGAGCGGTCGGAGTCGCGTCGTCCTTGGTGTCCGACACCCAGCGCGACCCGCTCGTCGAAAAGACGGCCGCCGAATATGAGCAGGTCCGAATCACCCGCGCCAACAAGGGCCAGAACGAGCTGTTCACGCTCGCCGAAGCCCGCGCCAACGCATTCCCTTACGATCCCGCCGGCAAGGCGCCGGCTCCGGCGCGCCCCGGTATTCACAGCTTCGGCGAATGGCCCCTTCGCGAGCTTCGCGCGGCGATCGACTGGACGCCCTTCTTCCGCGCCTGGGAGCTTGCCGGCACCTATCCCGCGATCCTCGACGACGAGGTTGTCGGCGAGAGCGCGCGCAACCTGTTCAACGATGCGCAGGCGATGCTCGACAAGATCATCGCCGAGCATTGGGTGACCCCGCGCGGCACCGTCGGCCTGTGGCGCTGCAGGCGCGAGGGCGACGACATCCTCGTCCTTGCAGGCAATGACTGGACCCGGCTGCCGATGCTTCGCCAGCAGGTGAAGAAGCGGGAAGGCCGGCCGAACATGTGCCTGGCCGACTTCATCGATCCGGACGGCGAAGACTGGATCGGCGGCTTCGCGGTCGGAATCCACGGGCTCGAGCCGCATCTCGCGCGGTTCAAGGAACAGAATGACGATTATTCGGACATCCTGCTGAAGGCGCTGGCGGATCGTCTCGCCGAGGCGTTCGCCGAAACGCTCCACGCCCATGTTCGTGAGGGCATGTGGGGCTATGCCGGCACGGAGCACCTCACCAACCAGGACCTCATCCGCGAACAATATGAGGGCATCCGCCCGGCGCCCGGCTATCCGGCCTGCCCGGATCACAGCCTGAAGCCGATCCTGTTCAAGATGCTCGGCGACGGCGATGGCGAGGGTCCCGCCGGTGTCACGCTCACCGACAATTTCGCAATGCTTCCGACCAGCGCCGTGTCCGGCTTCTATTTTGGCCACCGCGACAGCCAATATTTCGGAGTCGCCCGGATCGGGCCGGACCAGCTCGAGGATTATGCCGAGCGCCGCGGCGTGGACCTGGAGCAGGCCACGCGCTGGCTGAGGCCGAACCTGGATTGACGAAGGGCGGTTGGACCGTCCCGGCCTGAACCAGCGACTCGGTTAACCCCCTTCGTGCATCGACGGGGCGACCTCTTCGTGTCACCTCGACGCGATGAGGAAGCTCGCCTTCGCCGCCCTGCTCGCGCTCACCGCGAGCCCCGGCCACGCCCAGTCGATCGGCGAGCCGGCAGCGCCGGTCTTCGTCGTCCAGGAAAGCGGCACCGGCTACTTCACGCTTCAGGACGCGGTTCGGGCGATCGGCGACGGCCGGGGCACCATCCAGATCCCGCCCGGCACCTATCAGGAATGCGCGGTCCAGGACGGCGGCGACGTCTCCTACGTTGCGACCGAGCCCGGCCGGGTCATCTTCGACATGGTCACCTGCGAGCAGAAGGCGGCGCTCGTTCTTCGAGGGCGGTCGGCGCGCGTCGAAGGGATCGTCTTCCAGAACATGGCGGTGCCCGACGGCAACGGGTCCGGAATCCGGATCGAGGAGGGCAATCTCACCGTCCGCGAGAGCCTGTTCCGAAACAGCGAGAGCGGAATCCTCTCGGCGTCGGACCCGAACGGCACGATCCGGGTGGAGCGTTCGACCTTCTCCGGCCTCGGCCGCTGCGACCGCGACCTCGACTGCGCCCATTCGATCTACGTCAACGGCTATGGCGCCTTGTCGATCGCCAACAGCCGCTTCGAGCGGGGCACCGGCGGCCATTATGTGAAGAGCCGCGCGCCGCGGATCGAAGTGGTGGATTCGAGCTTCGACGACAGCGCCGGCCGCACGACCAACTATATGATCGACCTTCCCAACGGAGCGAGCGGCACGATCGCCCGCAACGCCTTCGTTCAGGGGCGCGACAAGGAGAATTACAGCGCGTTCATCGCCGTCGCGGCGGAAGGGCTTGAGAACGACACGTCCGGACTGGTCGTCGCCCAGAACCAGGCGGAGCTGGTGCCCGACGTCTATCGCCGCACGTCGTTCGTCGCCGACCTGTCCGGCGCTCCGATCCGCCTCCAGGGCAACCGCGTCGGCCAGTATATCGCGGAGTTCGAGAGGCGGCGCTGAACCCTCCACCGTCATGCTGAACTTGTTTCAGCATCCATCTTCGAGCTGCGCTGCGCGTGGGAGAATGGGCCCTGAAACAAGTTCAGGGTGACGGCTTGGTGCAGATGTCGGCTTAGCTGCTATATCGGCACCGACATGGCCCGCCTGCTCCTGCTTCTCGCATCTCTTTTCTTCGCCGTCTCGGCCGTCGCCCAGCCGCTCGCCGCCGGGCGCAACCATATCGCCGCAGAGCTGGCCGCCGAGAGTGCGACGCCTGCGCCGGGCGAGACCGTCACCGTCGCCTTCTCCTTCACGCCGGAGCCGGGGTGGCACGGCTACTGGCTCAATCCCGGCGATGCGGGGCAGCCGGCGCGGGTTCAGTGGCAGCTTCCGGCCGGCGTGGAAGCAAGTGCGCTTCGCTACCCGGTGCCGGAGACGCTCGTCATCCAAGGGCTGATGAACCATGTGTTCAACGGCCCGCACGCCTTTCTCGCCACCCTGCGCTTGCCGGACGGCATCGCTCCCGGCACGGCGATCCCCGTCCGAGTGAGGATCGACTATCTCGCCTGCACCGACCAGATTTGCGTTCCCGAGCGCGCCGACCTCAGCCTCGACCTCACCGCCGGCGACGGAAGCGTGACCGCGGACCAGCGCGCCCGCTTCGACGGATGGCGCGCCGCCCTGCCGAGGCCCCTGGGGAGCGAGGCGAGCTTCGAGCTTCGCGATGGTCGCTTGCGGGTCGCGGTGCCCCTGCCAGCGTCGGTCTCGGTGAGCGATCCGCACCTGTTCGCTGCGACTCCCAACGCACTCGTTTATGCAGCCGATCAGGCGATCAGCCGCAACGGCGATACCCTGATCGTCGAAACCGACGCAGGCAGCCAGGTGAACGGCCTTGGCGCTTTCGAAGGGCTGATCAGCATCGGCGAGAGCCAAGGGCTGACCTTCGCAGCTCGGCCCGGACCGGTGCCTTCGGCAGGAGAACCGGTCGGTCCGGCGGCGGGCAAAGGGGTCAGCCTGATCGTGGCTTTGCTCGGGGCGATCCTCGGCGGGCTGATCCTCAACGTCATGCCCTGTGTCTTCCCGATCCTCAGCCTGAAGGCGCTGAGCCTCGCGCGGGCGGGCGAGACTCCGCAGAAGGCCCGGGGCGAGGCACTGGCCTATAGCGCGGGCGTGATCGTCACCTGCCTCGCGCTCGGGGCGCTGCTGCTGGTGCTGCGTGAAAGCGGTGAGGCGGTGGGATGGGCGTTCCAGCTTCAAGAGCCCCGAGTGGTGCTCGTGCTCCTGCTTCTGACGACGGCGGTGGCGCTCAACCTCGCCGGACTGTTCCGCCTCCCGGGCCTGTCGCTCGATCGCTCGGACGGCGGCCGAACCAGCGCCTTCGCCACCGGCGCACTCGCCGCGTTCGTCGCGACGCCCTGCACCGGCCCGTTCATGGCCGCCGCGCTCGGCGCGACCCTGGTTCTTCCGGCGGCGGGAGCCTTGGCAGTGTTCGGCGGGCTAGGCCTGGGGCTCGCGCTGCCGTTCCTGCTCCTCGCCTTCATCCCGGCCTTGCGCCGCCGGATTCCGCGGCCGGGGCCGTGGATGGTCAGGCTCCAGCGGCTGCTGTCGATCCCGATGTTCCTGACCGCGCTCGGCCTTGCCTGGGTGCTCGGCCGCCAGACAGGCGTCGACGGAATGGCCCTCGGCCTCGCCGCCGCTCTCGCACTCGGCCTGCTGCTGTGGTGGATCGGCGCGCGCAGCGAGAAGGCCCATCGAATCGTGTCGGGCGCCGCGCTGGTCGCAGTGCTTGTCGGGTCACTTCTGGTCGTGCGCACGAGCGCTGGCGCCCCGCCGAGTTCGGCCGGGCTTCTCGGCGCCGAGCCGTTCAGCGAGGCCCGACTCGCTTCGCTTCGCGCCGAGCGGCAGCCGGTCTTCGTCTATTTCACCGCCGACTGGTGCCTGACCTGCAAGGTCAACGAGCGCGGGCCGCTGGCGAGCTCAGCGGTGACCGAGGCATTTCGGGCCAAGGGCGTTCGCGTGCTCGAGGGCGACTGGACGCTGGGCGACGCGGCGATCGGCCGCTTCCTCGAGCGCCATGGGCGCTCGGGCGTACCGCTCTACCTCTATTATGCGCCTGGCGCCGAGGCTCGCGAGCTTCCGCAGATCCTGACCGCGAGCGCCCTAACCGCGCTCGCCGGCTGAGCGGCCGCTCGACCACACGCGTTCGCCGGCGATCCATGTCTCCAGCACCTGGGTGTCGCGGACCTGCCGCTGATCCAGATGGCCGAAGATGTCGCGGTCGATGAAGATGAAGTCGGCATAATGGCCGGGCCGGAGGCTGCCGATGCGGTCCTCGGCGAAGCCCGCATAAGCGGCGCCGGTGGTGAAGGCGGCGAGCGCTTCCTCCAGGGTCAGGCGCTGCGCCGGAAGCCAGCCGCCGGGCGGACGGCCCTGCGCGTCTTGACGGCTCATGCCTGCGGCGAGACCGTGGAACGGGTTGGGGCTCTCGACCGGGAAGTCTGAGCCGAAAGCGAGCCGGGCGCCATTGTCGAGCATCGAGCGCCAGGCATAGGCGCCGCCGAGCCGAGGCAGGCCCATGCGCGCCTCGGCCATGTGCATGTCGCTGGTCTGGTGGACGGGCTGCATCGACGCGATGATCCCGTTGCGCCCGAAGCGCGGCAGGTCGGCGGGGTCGACGATCTGGGCATGCTCGATCCGCCACCGCCGGTCACCCGGGAATCGCGGCGCCAGCGCCTCGATCGCGCTCAAGAGTTGCGCGTTGGCGGCATCGCCGATCGCGTGGGTCGCGACCTGGAAGCCGCCCGCGGCCGCAGCCTCCATCTGAGCGCGAAGCTGGGTGTCGGTGAGGAAGCCGAGGCCGCGTTGCCCGGGCGCGTCGCGATAATCATGCTTCAGCCAGGCGCCGCGCGAGCCGAGCGCGCCGTCCGAATAGATCTTGATTCCGCCCATTCGTAGCCGGCCGTCGTACAGCCACGGCGTCGGCCCGTTCGGAGCCACCGTTCGAAGCGCATCGAGGCTGCTCGCATAGCTCATGATCCTGAGTTGGAGTTGCCCCGCCTCACCGGCGCGGCGCATTGTCTGCCAGTCCTCGACGCTGGTGCCCATGTCGGCGGCGGCGGTGATCCCCATCGACACCAGCAGCCTCTGAGCCTGCGCGAGCGCCCGGTCGCGCTGCTCGGTGGTCGGCTCCGGCACGTGGCGCTGGATCAGCTGCTCGGCGGCGTCCACGAAGATGCCCGACGGCCGGTCGCCGATCCGCTCGATCCGCCCGCCCTCCGGCGCCTCGGTCGCGGCGGTGATACCGGCGGCGCGCATCGCGGCGCTGTTCGCCCAGCCGGCATGGCCGTCGACCCGCCCGAGCCAGACCGGCCGGTCGGACACGGCGGCATCGAGATCGGCCGCGGTCGGGAAGCGGCCGAGGCCCCACAACTCCTGGTTCCAGCCACGCCCGATGATCCACGGCAGGTTCGGGTTGGCCGCGGCATAAGCGCGAATCCGCTCCTGCGCCTGCGCAAGGCTGGTGGTGTCGCTGAGATCGAGCTGAAGCGCCGCATTGCCCAGCCCCATGATGTGCCCGTGGCCGTCGATCAGGCCGGGGATGAGCGTCCGCCCGCGGCCATCGATGATCGTGCCAGTGGCCGGCATCATCGGCCGCGGCTCGCCCTGGGCCAGCAGCCGGGTCACTCGCCCGTCGGTGCCGATCACCATCCCGGTGAAGCGCTGGAGACGGCCGTCGGCGCCGATCGTGTAGCCGTTGACGTTGTTGACCAAAGTCTGGGCGGAGGCCGGCGAGGCGAGGCCGAGCAGGGCGACAAGGGCGAGGAGAATGCGGGTCATGTTCGCGGCTTAAGGCCTGTTTGCGCGGGCCGCCAGATGGGTCTAGACGCCGGCCATGGCCCGAACCGCCGCGAGCGTCACCGAACTCCCCGTCACCATCGCAGACGTCGAAGCCGCCGCGGCGCGGATCGAGGGCGCGGTCGCGCAGACTCCGACGATGATCAGCCGAACCCTGTCCGAACGGACCGGAGCGACGGTCTACGTGAAGCTGGAGAACCTCCAGTTCACCGGCGCCTACAAGGAACGCGGCGCCCTCAACCGGCTGCTCCAGCTCAGCGACGAGCAGAAGGAGCGCGGAGTCATTGCCGCTTCGGCCGGCAACCACGCCCAGGCGCTGGCCTATCACGCCCGCCGCCTCGGCATTCCCGCGACCATCGTGATGCCGGCGCCGACCCCCTCGGTGAAGGTATCGCAGACCGAGCGGTTCGGCGCCGAGATCGTGCTCGAAGGCGAGACGTTCGACGAGGCGCTCGCCTGCGCTCTTCGGATCCAGGAGGAGCGCGGTCTTCTTTTCGTCCCTCCGTTCGACGACCCCTATATCGTCGCAGGCGCAGGCACGGTCGGGCTCGAGATGTTGACCGAGCAGCCCGACCTCGACGTTCTCGTCGTTCCGATCGGCGGCGGCGGCCTCATCTCGGGGATCGCCATCGCCGCCAAGGCGATGAAGCCGGAGATCGAGGTGATCGGAGTCCAGGCCGAGCTGTTCCCGTCGATGTTCTGCAAGGTGACCGGCGAGAAGCGTCCCTGCGTCGGCGACACCATCGCCGAGGGAATCGCGGTCAAGCGTCCCGGGGCGCTCACCGGCCAGATCGTCGATGCGATCGTCGATGAAATCCTGCTGGTGCCGGAGCGAGATCTTGAGACGGCGGTGAGCCTGCTGATCCAGCTCGAACGTACCGTGGCGGAAGGCGCCGGCGCTGCGGGGCTCGCGGCCCTGCTCACCCATCCGGAACGGTTCGCGGGACGCAAGGTCGGGGTCGTCGTCACCGGCGGCAATATCGACACGCGGCTGCTCGCGACCGTGCTTCTGCGCGACCTCGCCCGCCAGGGCCGAATGACCCGCCTCAAGATCCAGATCCACGACCGGCCCGGCGCGATGTTCAGCGTCGTCCGGCTGTTCGAGAAGCATCAGGTCAACATCATCGAGATCGACCACCAGCGCATCTTCACCAAGCTGCCGGCGAAGGACGCGTTCATCGAGATCGAGTGCGAGGCGCGCGATACCGGCCAGCTCGACCGGATGATCGCAGACATCCGCGGCGAGGGAATGAACGTCGAGACGGTAGCGATCGACTGAGATTCAGTCCCCGCCCGGGACGTTAGGCAAAGGCTGGGGATAAGCGACTTTCTTTCGCTTTCCTGCGAGTCGCGTTGACACCATAATGTGCCTGTAACCGTTCTTCACGAAAAGGGCTGGAGACCAGGTGAGCGCACCGTTTCGCTTTCCCCGATTCTTCGTCACGACGCCCTCGCCGTGTCCCTATCTTGCGGGCAAGACCGAGAGGAAAGTCTTTACGGAGCTGTCGGGTCCGCATTCGGACGAGCTCAACGACGCCCTCGGCCGCATCGGCTTCCGCCGCAGCCAGAACGTCGCCTATCGCCCGAGCTGCATCGATTGCGCCGCCTGCGTGTCGGTCCGTGTCGTCGCATCCGAATTCCAGGCCAATCACAGCCAGAAGCGGACCCTGAAGCGCCACTCCGACCTCGAGGTCACTGCCTGCAAGCCGTGGGCGACGAGTGAGCAATATGAGCTTCTGCGCCGCTACCTCCAGACCCGGCATCCCCAGGGCGGGATGGTCGAGATGGACGAGCACGACTTCTCCGACATGGTCGAGCAGTCGCCCGTCCGCACCTTCATCATCGAATATCGCGAGCCCTCGGTCGACGGCCGCCCCGGCAAGCTGGTCGGCGCCTGCCTCACCGATCAGCAGGCCGACGGTCTGTCGATGATCTACAGCTTCTTCGATCCCGAGGCGGAAGGCCGGTCCGGCCTGGGCACCTTCATCATCCTCGACCATATCGTGCGCGCGGCGCGGGCGGGCCTACCCTACGTCTATCTCGGCTATTGGGTCGAGGATTCGCGGCGAATGGCCTACAAGTCGCGCTTCCGCCCGATCGAGAAGCTCGGCCCCAATGGCTGGCACCGCTTCGATCCCGAACAGCGTGAGCTTCCGCTCACCGTCTCCATTCAAGCCTGAGCGATCAGGACCCGGCGGTCTGAGTGGCCGGATTGCGCCGGGAGGCGGCGAGCGCGTCGGTTAGGTCGCGCGCCTGGTTGCTGTCATCACCGAATTTCGAACGTGCAGCGGCAAGGCCGCGCTCGAGCTCGGTCGTCAGCTCCGGCAGGCGCTGGACTCGGTTGAGGTAGATCGCCAACTCGAGCAGCGATTCGAGAGTCTGGGCATTGTCGAGGCCGAGCGCCCGCTCGCGCGATGAATAGACCCGACGAAGCAGCGGCTCGGCGTCGTCATACTGGCGCATCTGGACGAACAGCTGAGCAAGGTTGGCGAGCGCATTGAGGGTGTCCGGGTCGTTCGGTCCCGCGACTCGCTCGAGTCCCGCCGACGCTTCAAGAGCAAGCGGGAGCGCAGCCGCATAGTCGCCCTGCAGATAGTGAATGACCGCGATGTCATTCATCGTCTGGAAGGTCAGGCGATGAGTCCGCCCCAGACGGCGTTCGGCAATCTCGCGGGCTTCGGTCGAGAGGCGGAGTGCCTCGGTATAATTGCCGGTCCCGAAAGCCTGGCGCGCCTGGTCGTTGATCGAACGGAACGCCGCCTCCGCCGAACGCGGCTGCGCGTGAACGGCCGGTGGCGCCACACAGGCGAGCAGGATGGGCAGGATGGGCAGGATCTTCAGGACAGGTTTCGAACGCATCGCGCAGACATGCGGCGGCGACCGGCCAAGTGCAAGGTCGGGAGGTGGCGGCGGACGAGAAAAGGGTTACAATACCGTCACAAGGGGGGAGTCGATGCGGCTTTTGCTGATCGCCGGACTGCTGCTCGCCGGCTGGGCGCCGGCAGCGGCGCAGGACGTTCGCCGCGTGGTCCCGCCGCGCTCCCCGATTGCAAATTCGGTCGAAG
Source organism: Pseudomonadota bacterium (assembly GCA_023416515.1). Lineage (GTDB taxonomy): Bacteria > Pseudomonadota > Alphaproteobacteria > Sphingomonadales > Sphingomonadaceae > Allosphingosinicella. Next base: position 34,539 of record JAEZHP010000151.1, read on the forward strand.
TCCCACCCGGGAGCCGCCTCGTCTATGTCAGCGGCACCGTCCCTGACGTTGCGAACGCCTCCGCGCCGGAGGGCAGCGTCGAGCGCTACGGCGACAGCGCGACCCAGACCCGGTCGATCCTGCGGACCGTCGAGCAGCGCCTTCGCGAGCATGGGCTGAGCTTGGGCGACGTCGTCATGATGCGCGTCTTCCTGGTCGCTCCGCCGGGCCAAGAGCGGATGGATTTCGCCGGGATGATGGCGGCCTATCGCGAATTTTTCGGCACCGCCGAGCAACCGAACGTGCCGGCTCGATCGACGATGCAGGTGGCGGGGCTCGCCGTTCCAGGATGGCTTGTGGAGATCGAGGTGACGGCGGCCGCCCGGCCGCGCTGACAAGAGGGGGGACGGCAGATGGGGCTGACTCGGCGGGCTTTCCTCGAACGGCTCGGGGCAGTCGGCGGCTATAGCGCCGTCTACCTCGGAATGGAGGCGATGGGCCTCCTCAACGCTCCCCCCGCGTCGGCCGAGCCACTCGAGCTTCCGCGCCAGAACGGCCGAAGCGTCGTCATCCTCGGCGCCGGAATCGCCGGCCTCGTCTCCGCATATGAGCTTAAGCGCGCCGGCTGGGACGTGACCGTGCTCGAAGCGCGAGACCGGGTCGCCGGACGTGTGTGGACGATCCGCGATGGCGACCGAATCGTCCAGAATGGCCGGCCCGACCAGGTCGCCCGCTTTTCAGACGGCCTCTATCTCAATGCCGGCGCCGCAAGGATCCCCGCGGCCCACCGAACCATCCTCGGCTACGCCAAGAATCTGCGCGTTCCGCTGGAGGTGATGGTCAACGCCAACCGCGCGTCCAAATGGGATTTCGGCGGGCAGGTCTATTCGAACCGCCAGGTCGTCAACAGCGTCCGCGGGCGGTTCAGCGAGCTTCTCGCCAAGGCGATCGACGGCCATGCGCTCGATGCCGAAATCCCTGCGAACCAGCGCGACCATCTGCGCGGCTTCCTCCGCTTCTACGGCGAGCTCAACCGGCGCGGGGAATATGAGCCAGGCGAGCGCACGGGCTTCGTCCGCCAGCCCGGCGGCTACCTCACGACTGGGCAGCCGGTCCCCGGCCTCACGCTCGAGCAGATCATGAGCCAGCCGGCCTGGGCCCTCCCCTTGGTGTTCGAAGAATTCTTCGACCAGCAATCGCCGATGCTTCAGCCGATCGGCGGAATGGATCGCATCGCACACGCCCTTTACGAGCAGGTCCGCCCGCACGTCCGGCTCAACAGCCCGGTCACCGAAATCCGCCGGGTCGGCGACCGGGTCCGGATCGTCCACGGGCCGGGCCGCCGGGCGCTTGAGGCGGATTATTGCGTCTGCACCCTGCCGCTGCCGCTGCTCCAGCGCGTCGCCAACGACTTCTCGCCCGCGAAGCAGGCGGCGATCCGCGACGTGCCCTATGTGCCCGCGGTCAAGGTCGCCTTCGAATCCCCGCGCTTCTGGGAGGATGAGGGGATCTATGGCGGCATCGGCTGGACCGACCAGCTCAACGAGAATTTGCTCTATCCCTCCGGCGGATGGCATTCCGACAAGGGTGTGCTCGTCGCCGCCTATGTCGCCGGCTGGACCGGTGAGGATCATCCGGCCCGCTTCACCGCTCTGAGCCACGAGGAGCGCTTCCGAATCTCTCGCGAGGTGGTCGAGCGGATGCACCCAGGCCACAGCCGCGACCTCATCAACCCGGTCACCGTCGCCTGGGGCCTCACCCCCTGGTCCCAAGGAGTCGGCCCGGCGCATCCCGACTGGTTCAACAATCCGCGGCCCACTCGCTATGCCGAACTGCTTCGGCCGGAGGGGCCGATCTACTTCGCCGGCGAGCATCTGAGCTACATCCTGTTCTGGCAGGAAGGCGCGGCGCTGTCCGCCCACGAGGCAATGCGGCTGATGAGCGCTCATGCCGCCGAACGGCGCCTTACCGCAGCTTGAAGAGGAGGAGAGTAGAGATGCTGAAGCGGATGACGATCGCGGCCGCCGCGCTGCTGGCGCTGCAGGGTTGTGCGACCACGCCGCCGCCCGACTTCGCGGCTGCGGTGGCGGCGCCGGGGCGGAGCGAAGAGCATCGCCGTCTCGACGAGGTGCGCCGTCCCGCCGAGATCCTCGCCTTCATGGGGCTGAAGCGCGGCGACCGGGTCCTCGATTACTTCACGGGCAGCGGCTATTATGCCGAGCTGATGGCAGAGGCCGTCGGGCCGGAAGGCTCGGTGGTCGGCTGGAACAGCGCCAGCTTCGGCGCCAACCCGCAGGTCCGCGCGAGCCTCGACGCCATCGCCGCGCGCCACCCCAATGCCACCTTCACCGCGTCGCCGGTCACCCAGCTGTCGTTCGCCCCGGAAGCCTTCGACTTCGTGATGATGCACCTCGTTTATCACGACGCTTATTGGGAGAGCGAACGGTTCGGGCTTCCGCGGATCGATCCCAATACGGTGACTCGCGCGGTCTACCAGGCGCTGAAGCCGGGCGGCGTTGTCGCGGTCATCGACCATGTCGCCAATCCGGGCCGTGACACCCGCGCGGAGGTCGAGGCCAATCACCGGATTCTGCCGGAGACGATCCGGGCCGACTTCGAACGGGCAGGCTTCGTTCTCGAGGCGGAATCGCCGCTTCTTCGCAACCCGGCCGACAATCGCTCGGTCAGCGTGTTCGACCCGGCGATCCGAGGCCGCACCGACCGTGTCGTCTACCGCTTCCGCAAGCCGCGGCGGTAGGGGTGGCCGAGAACAAGACCAAGCCGACCGCGGCGAGCGTCGCCGACTTCATCGACTCGGTTCCCAATGCGCAGCGGCGAGAGGATGCCAGGAAGGTCTGCGCGATGATGGAGCGGCTTTCCGGCTACCCCCCGGTCCTGTGGGGGCCGAGCATCGTCGGCTTCGGCTCCTATCATTACAAATATGAGAGCGGGCGCGAGGGCGACGCGGGCAGGATCGGCTTCTCGCCGCGATCGACCGCGCTCGTCCTCTATCTGGTCGACGGCTACGACGGGAAAGAGGAGCAGCTCGGCCGGCTCGGCAAGCACAAGACCGGGGTCTCCTGTCTCTACATCAACAAGCTCGCCGACGTGGACCTCGCGGTGCTTGAAGAGATGATCACCGACTCGCTCGCCTACATGGACGAGAAATACCCCCGCTGAAGGTCGCCGGGTTCGCCTCCCCCTTGCAGTCTGCGCATCCCATGTCATGAGACTGCAATAATTTCGTCATGTGACGCCCGGGGAGGTCCAGTCATTCGCCAGATCGCGGCTCTCCCCTACCGGAGCACCGGCACCGCCATCGACGCGCCTGTCAAAGTCCTTCTGGTCACCTCGCGCGAGACTAAGCGCTGGGTGATCCCGAAGGGCAATCTGTCGGGCGCGGCGGCTCCGCATGCCGCCGCCGCGGAAGAGGCGGAGGAGGAAGCCGGCGTTCGCGGCGCGGTCTGCCCGACGCCGCTCGGATCATACCGCTACCGCAAGCGGCGAGCGAACGGCGCGTCGTTAATGTTCGACGTCGACGTCTATCCTCTCGCCGTCACTCAGGAGCTTGAATCCTGGAAGGAAAGTCACGAGCGCGAGCGGCGCTGGTTTCCGCTCGCCGAAGCGGCCAGCGCGGTGGAGGAGCCGGATTTGGCGGACCTGATCCGCTCGTTCGGTGCGGCCGAGTTCAACAAGGCGGCGCGGCGCGGGGGAATGCTCGCCGCAGTCGCCGAAAAATCGAAAGTGGGGCCGATGTTCGCCTGGTTTCAAAAGCTTCTGCCGAAGACGGGAGGGTTCTTCGAGCTGTTCGAGGCGCATGCCGTGAGCATCGTCGGAGCCGCGACCGCGGTGAGCCGGCTGCTCGAGGGCGGTCCTGCGATGACCGACCACATCCGCGAAATCCACGAGCGCGAGCATGACGCCGACAATGTCATCCGCGACGTCCTCACGACCGTCCGCCGGACCTTCCTGACCCCGTTCGACCGAGGTGCCATCACCAGCCTCATCGGATCGATGGACGACGCGATCGACGAGATGCAGGCGCTCGCCGCGGCCATCGACCTCTACGAGCTGAAGACCTTCGAGCAGGAGATGAAGGACATCGCAGCCATCATCGTCGACGCGGCGCGGCTCACTGGCGAGGCGATGCCGCTTCTCCGCGACGTCGGGGCCAACGGCGCCCGCCTTCACGAGCTGACGGGCCGGCTGGTCCGGATGGAAGGCCATGCGGACGAGATTCACGCGGCCGGCCTCAAGAAGGCGTTCCAGGCTTATGGAGCGACGGACACGCTGCATTTCATCGTCGCCCGCGAGATCTACAAGCATCTTGAGCGGATCACCGACTCGTTCGAAGACGTCGCGAACGAGATCGACGGCATCGTCATCGACCACAGCTGAGGCGCTCGGAACATGCACGAGCTCGCACTGCCGCTGCTGGTCGGCCTGATCCTCCTCGCGCTGGCGTTCGATTTCCTGAACGGCCTTCACGACGCCGCCAACTCGATCGCGACGGTGGTGGCCACTCGGCTCCTTGGCCCGGTTCAGGCGGTCGCCTTCGCGGCCTTCTTCAACTTCGCCGCCTATTTTCTGATGCTCGCCTTCCCGGCGCTTCACAAAGTGGCGGAGACGATCGGCAAGGGCCTCATCGACAAGGATCTGGTGACCCCGGCGGTGGTGTTCGGGGCGCTTGTCGGAGCGATGTTCTGGAACGTCGTCACCTGGCTGAAGGGCATCCCCTCCTCCTCGAGCCACGCGCTGGTGGGCGGCATCGTCGGCGCCGGCGTGGCACATGCCGGCTTCACGTCAATCCAGTGGACCGGGCTCAACATGACCCTGATCGCGATCGTGCTGTCGCCGACCCTGGGCATGATCCTCTCGATGCTCATCATGCTTGTGACGAGCTGGCTCATCGGCCGTGCGACGGTGTCGACGGCAGAGCGAAGCTTCCGCGCCCTCCACCTCGTTTCCTCGGCCGCTTACTCGCTCGGCCACGGGCTCAACGACGCCCAGAAGACGATGGGCATCATCACCGTGCTGCTCTACTCGACCGGCTACTTGAGCGGGGAGTTCCACGTGCCGCACTGGGTCGCAATCGGCTGCTACATCGCGATCGGCCTGGGCACGCTGATGGGCGGGTGGCGGATCATCGAGACGATGGGGTCGCGGATCACCAAGCTGTCGCAGCACCAGGGATTCAGCGCATCGACCGGCGGATCGATCATGCTGTTCGCTGCATCGGCGCTGGGGATCCCCGTATCGACGACTCACACCATCACTGGGAGCATCATCGGCGCCGGAGTCGCTCGGCGCGCCTCGGCGGTGCGGTGGGGAGTCGCCGGCAATGTGCTCGCGGCGTGGTTCATCACGATTCCAGCCTCGGCCACCGTCGGAGCGCTGTTCTACCTGCTCACCCGCTTATTCTGACCGGGCGAGCGCCTCCGAAGAGGCCAATGGCAGAGTGAAGCAGAAGGCGGTGCCGCGCGGCTCGTTACCTTCGACCCAGATGCGGCCGCCATGGGCCTCAACGATCGCCCGGCAGATCGACAGGCCCAGCCCCATGCCGCTGGGCTTGGAGCTCGCGAACGGCACGAACAATTGCCCTTCGTCGTCGATTCCATTTGCGGTGTCGCTGACCCGGACCAGGCTCTCATCGCCCATCCTGCGCACCTCAATGCGCACCGGATCGTCACGCCCGGCCTCGTCCATCGCTTCGCGGGCATTGCGGAGCAGGTTGAGCAGGACCTGCTCAACCTGGACCCGATCGGCCATCACCATGTCGGCATCCGCATCGATATCGACGATTGGCGCCTGACCGCCGGGGAGGCTTGCCGAAGCGAGCCGGACGGCCTCGTCGATCGCGGTGGAAAGGCTCTCCGGCTTCGGCGCCGAATCGTCAAGCGTCGCTCGCTCCTGCAGGCGGCTGATGATCTCCACGGCATAGTCCGCGCTTCTCTCCGCGGCAGTGAGCGCCTCGTTCAGCTCCTCCACGCTCTGCCCGGCCGGCGAGCTGATCGCCCGCCTGATCCCTCGAACATAGTTGCCGATAGCGGTCAGCGGCTGGTTGAGCTCGTGGGCGAGGACTCCGGCCATCGCGCCCGCGGCACTCAGCCGCGACACCTGGACCAGCTCCGAACGCACGCGATCGAGCTCGAACTCGATCTCCTTTCGCCGGGTGATGTCGATGTCGAGGCCGACGATGCGCTGAGGCCTGCCATTCTTGTCGCGGATGACCTCGCCGAGTCCCAGAACCCAGCGATGGCCGCCGTCGGGTGATCGCGTTCGGAACACTGCGCGGTAGGAATCGCCGGTCTCCCCAGCCTTCTCGAGCCGTCGCCGCGCCGGGGCGACGTCATCCGGATGAAGCTGCGCCTCCCATTCCTCGACAGTCAGGGTTTCAGGGTGGTCGGCGCCAAGCCCATGCATCGCATTGCTTCGGGGGCAATGGCGGATTTGGCGAGTCTCGAGGTCGAGGTCCCAGGTCCCGGCGCCGGCGCTTCGCTGTGCGATGTTGAGCCGCTCGAACGCCTCTTGCGCCCGCGCCTCCTCCTCTTTCCGCTCAGTGATGTCGGAACTGCTGCCCACCATTCGAGTCGCCGCGCCGGTCTTGGGATCGCGCGCGACCACCCGCCCGCGGTCGAAATTCCACATCCAGCTGCCGTCGCCGCGCCGGATCCGAAATTCGCACGAATATATCTCCGTGCGCCCCTCCAAATGATCGTTCAGAGTGGTCGAGAAAACCGCCCAGTCATCTGGATGGATGAGCTCGCGGAGCATCTCGAAGCGGTCAGCCATCAGCGTGGGCTGCTGCCCAAGACGATCGATCAGCCGCGGCGACATTTCGATCTCGCCCGTGGCGATGTCCCAGTCCCAGGCGCCGTCGCCGGTCGCCTCGAGCACCAGCCGAAGGGTCTCCTCGCTCATCTTGAGCGAAGCGCGCGCCTTGCGCTCGGGAGTTACGTCGCGGAAGAACAGCTGCTGCCCGGATGGCATGGGCCGGACATTGACGTCGAACCAGCGGCCCAGGTCAGCCTGGAAGAATTCGAAGCGGACGGGCTGGCGATCAACGGCGGCCTTGTGCATCAGCTCATGCGCCTTGGATTCGACGCTCAGCGGAAACACGTCCCAGATCACTTGGCCGATGAGGTCGCGCCCCGCCAGCAGTTCCCGGGCATTCGCGTTCAAATAGGTGAAGCGCCACTGCGCATCGAGCAGGAAGGCGTAATCCGTCGTCCCTTCGATCGCATCGACCGCTTCGGGAAGGGCAAGGACCGGCTCGGCGCGCTCTGCGACACCGCGCGAGCGCGGCAGCGGCGCGAGCGGCGCCGAAGGGGCAGCCGGCGCTAAGTCGCCATCAAGCGGCGCGAGCTCGGCATCCATCGCCAGCCGGATCGCCTCAGGCAGGCTGGCAATTCCGAGATCCGCCATCATGTTCGCCCGGTGCATCTCGACCGTGCGGGGGCTGAGGTCGAGCTTGCGGGCGATTGCCTTGTTGGAGAGGCCGGCCAGCAGCCCCTGCAGGATCTGCAGTTCGCGTGGCGACAGCCGTTCGAGCCGGGCGACTGCAGCGGCTTTCGCGTCACTTCGACCGCGGCGTCTATTCGCCGAGTCGAGAGCTCGCTCGATGGCGCCGATCAGCTCGCCTTCCTGATACGGTTTCTGGAGAAAGTCGACGGCTCCGAGCTTCATCGCCCGAACGGCCTGGCGCAGCTCGCCACGACCGCTGATCATGATGACCGGAAGTGTGACCCCGCGGCGGGGCAGCTCTTCGAGCAGGTCGAGGCCGCTCCTGCCTGTCATGTGCAGGTCGAGCAGGATGCAACCGTCGCCAAGCCGCGCCTGGGCCAAAAATTCCTCGCCGTCGGCATAGACCTGCGTCGCGTAACCTTGGCCCGCAAGAAGGAAGCTGGTCGCCGCACGAACCTGGGGGTCGTCGTCGACAATATGTATGACAATGGACAAGATTAGGCTCGGACTCCGACCCGCAACTTTGGATGAGATAGTTGAGTCCGAGAGCTGTTTCTAGGAACCTTTGCGCTGTGATCCGGCCAAGCTAACCAGGGTTAGCGAGTCTCCTCGGCCCCGCGTTTCGTTTCGTGTTCGCAAACAATTCGGTTCGACCAACCTGCTCGTCGAAGCGACGAAACGCCTTGCCAGCCTGTTACAGATGTAGCATGCTACAGATGTAGCAGGGAGAGTGCTTTGATCGAGTCGCTTCCGCGCCGCGAGCGCGAGATTTTCGAAATCCTTTGCCGGGGCGAGGCCACTGCCGCCCAAGTGCGCGAGCAGATGAAGGAGCCGCCGAGCTACTCGGCGGTCCGAACCATGCTCGCGCGGCTGGAAGCGAAAGGGCTGGCCAACCACAAAACCGTCGACCAGGCTTATGTCTACAAGAGCGTCCCGCGCCCGGCGACGGTGCGCGATTCCGCCCTGAAGCAGGTCGTGCGGACCTTCTTCAACGGTTCGGCGGCGAGCGCCGCCACGGCCCTCCTGGGCCTCACCAAATCATTGTCGGAGGATGAACTCGAAGCGCTTCAGAAAGCGATCGACGAGGCAAAGGAGCGGCAGTCATGACGAGCTGGTTCTTCATCGAGATGGCCGCCAAGTCGGCCCTGATCTGCGGCCTCGCCCTCATCCTGGCGATGGCGCTCAAGGACCGCGCAGCGTCCGACCGGGCACGGGTGCTGCAGACCGGCATCGCCCTGCTGATCGCACTGCCGATCATCGACGTCCTGTTCCCGGTTCTTCGGATCGAGGCCTTTTCCGCCCCCGAGCCGCTGACCCAGCAGCAGGTCGAGGCGCTCGTGCTGCTCGCGGCAGCCACCCCGGCGGGCGAGTCGAGCATTTGGGACGACCCCGCGCCCCTCATCCTGCTGCTGTGGGCGGCGGGAGCGATCGGAGTCGGCGCCCGACTGGCTGTCGGGCTGATCACTCTGCGCCGCTGGACGCGCAATGCCGTCCCGGTGACCGTTCCGGTGTGGGTGGACGCGCTCGAGCGCGCCCGCGAGGCATGCGGAGCGCCGGCCAACCTTCGGCTCCTCGTCGCAGACAAGGTGCCCGGCCCGCTCGGCTGGGGCGTGATTCGACCGGTCATCCTGATCGATGCCGACACCTATGCCGAGCGCGAGGAAGCGGACGCGATCCTCGCCCATGAGGTCGCTCACGTCGCCCGCCGCGATTGGCCGGCGCTGATCCTAGCGCGTCTCGCGACGGCGCTGTTCTGGTTCAACCCGCTGAGCTGGGCGCTGGCCCGCGAAGCGGTGCAGCAGGCTGAGGAGGCCGCCGACGCCCACGCCGCGCGTGTCGTCGAGCCGACCCGCTATGCCGAGACCCTGCTGAGCTGGGCGCAGCTCGACCGCGGCGACGGAGTACCGGCGACGTCGATCGCTCCCGGCCGCCACGGCTTGTCGCGGCGGGTGCGCGCAGTGCTCGAGGAAAGGCTTCGCGAGCGCCCGGCGGGCACTCGTATCGCCCGTCTCGCGATGCTGCTTTGTGTGGGCGTCGCGGCTCCGATCGCGGCATTGGAGCTGGTCGAGGCGGCGCGTCCTCCGGTCGAGCAATCGCGCCCCGGATCCTTTGCCGCCGTCGCTCACGACCGCTCGGCCGGATCGGCCGCCGCTCACCAGCCTCCCGAGGCTCCTGCCCAGGCAGGCGCCCCTGCGCCCCCGCGGCACCCCAACGCGCCCGAGGCGCCTGAAACTCCCGACATGGACGCAGCCATCGCTCCCGCCATGCGGACGCTCAACGAAGTCCTGCCGCGCGTGCCGGTCATCGTTGGCCAGGCGATGTCGGCCGTCGACTCCGAAACCATCGCGGCTGCAGTCGCTCAGGCCCAAGCGCAAGGCGTGCGCATTTCCCAGGAAGAGCTGGAAGAGCGGCTCGCCGAGGCACGCGCCCGCATGCCGGACCCGGAGCAGCTGCGCCGCCGAATCGAGGCGGACATCGCTCGGCAGCGTGAAGTGCGGGTGCAGGTCCGCCACGCCCTTGCCGACAGCCGCCACCAGATGGCTCGCGGCGCTGAAGGAATGGAACGCGGCGCGAACCAGATGGAGGTTCAGGCTCGCCGCTTCCGCAACCGCGGCGAGCGCGAGCGGATCATCGCCCGTGAACGGGAGCGCGGCCACACGGTCACCCACGAGGAGTTGATCGAAGCCGCCCAGGGTATGGAAGAAGGCGCGCGCGGGATGCGCGAGGCCGCCCGCGAGATGCGCCGCGGCGTGGAAGGCATGGGCCGGAACGACTGACCCTGTCGCAGGCGGAGCGCCTCGCACGCTCCGCCTGCCTTCTTTCCCCTTCAACCGCCGTTGCGCCGCCCGCCCCAGCGGCTATGCTTGGGGAATGGGGCAAAGCGGCATTACAAGGGGGCGATGGAAGCCGCCGGCGGATCGGTGCGCCTCTGCCGGCGCTGAGGCGAACCGCCGCCCATGACGCTCGCGATGGGGCCGGCCGAGGCCGCCCGACATCCCTTTCAATGGTGGGAACGGCGCTGGGCAGTGATCGCCCTGGTCCTGGCCTCCGCGATCCCGCTGCTGTGGCCCGACGTGATCCCGCTCGTCGACCTGCCCGGGCATATGGGCCGCTATCGGGTCCAACTCGACCTCGACAGCTCGCCCGCGCTCCAGCAATTCTACACGTTCAAATGGGCGATCATCGCCAATCTCGGCGTGGATCTTATCGTCGAGCTGCTTGGGCCGCTGCTGGGCCTCGAGCTGACCGTCAAGCTGGTGGTAATGGCGATCCCGCCGCTCACGGTCGCAGGCCTGCTGTGGGTCGCCCGCGAGGTCCACGGCCGGATTCCGCCGACTGCGCTGTTCGCGCTACCCTTCGCCTATAATTTTCCTTTCTTCTTCGGGTTCGTCAATTTCGCACTGTCGATGGCGCTTGCCTTGCTGGCATTCGCACTTTGGCTGCGGCTCGGCAGGCTGGAGCGCTACGGTCTCCGAATCGCCGTCTTTGTCCCGATCTCCTGCATCCTTTGGGTCGTTCACGCCTTCGGCTGGGGCACTCTCGGCGTGCTCGCCTTCTCGGCGGAGTGGGTGCGCCAGTTCGACCGCAACAAGCGGCTCGTCCATTCCGGCTGGATCGCTGGGCTCCACTGCCTCGCGCTGGCACCGCCGGTGCTGCTCATGCTGCTGTGGCGAAGCAATGGCGGCGGCCAGACCTTCGACTGGTTCAACTGGGTTGCGAAGCTCAACTGGCTGAAAATGACGCTTCGCGACCGCTGGGAGCTGTTCGACCAGTTGGCGCTTCTGCTGATCATGGGCCTGCTGGTGCTTGTCATCGCGAGCAAGCGCCTCACCTTTTCGCGCAATCTCGGCGCGTCCGCGCTGTTCCTGCTGATCGTCTACATTCTCCTGCCCCGAGTCGTATTCGGCTCGGCCTATGCCGACATGCGGCTTGCTCCCTACATTTTCGCGGTCGCCCTGATCGCGATCCGCGTGCCGGAGGGCCATCTCGGCTTCAGCCGAATGCTGGCGCTTGCCGGCCTTGCATTCTTCACGGTTCGGCTGGTCGGAACGACGTGGAGCATGGTCCTGTACGACCGCAGCTACGACCGCGCGCTCGCGGCACTCGACCATGTTCCGCAGGGCGCGCGCATGGTGAGCTTCGTCGGCCGCCCCTGCATCGAGCCGTGGGGAATGACCCGGCTTCACCATCTGCCGGCAATGGCCATCGTCCGACGTCACGCTTTCGCCAACGACCAGTGGACGATGGCTGGCGCCCAACTCCTGAACGCGAATTACGCCGCTGGAGGCCGTTTCGTTCGCGACCCCACCCAGATCGTCACCCTGCGCCGCTGTCGTGGGGAGATGTGGCTGACGGTCGACCAGTCGCTCGCCTACTTCCCTCGCCAGGGTTTCGATTATGTCTGGCTGATCGATCCGCCGCCCTACCATGCGGACTTCGCGGCCGACCTCACTCCCATCTGGCGGGACGGAACCAGCGTCCTCTATAGGGTGAACCGGGGGACGCAGACGCGTCCTTAATGCCGCGTGCGGCACGATTGCCCAGGATCAGTGGAGATTCGCGTGAACCGGCCTGCCCTTTCGGTGGTCATCCCCTGCTACAATGAGGAGGCGTGCCTCAGGGAGCTACACCGCCGAGTGAGCGCAGCCGCGCGCGAGGCCGTCGGCCCCAGTCACGAGATCGTCCTCATCAACGACGGCTCGCGCGACTCGAGCTGGCAGGTGATGCAGGAGCTCAGCGCGAGCGACAGCCGGGTGGTGGCGATCAACCTGTCGCGCAACCACGGCCACCAGCTGGCGCTGACCGCGGGCCTCGACCTGTGCTCGGGCGAGCGCATCCTGATCATCGACGCCGACCTTCAGGACCCGCCGGAACTGCTGTCGCAGATGATGGCCGAGATGGACCGGCAGCGGGCCGACGTCGTCTATGCCGTTCGCCGCGGCCGCGAAGGCGAGACGGCGTTCAAGAAGGCGACCGCCAAGATCTTCTACCGGCTGCTCGACAAGCTGACCGACGTCGAGATCCCGCTCGACACGGGCGATTTCCGACTGATGAGCCGAAGGGCGCTCGACGCCTTCCTCAGCCTTCCCGAGCAGGCGCGGTTCATCCGCGGAATGGTCTCCTGGGTGGGGTTCCGCCAGGTGCCGTTCCTCTACGACCGCGCCGAGCGCTTCTCGGGAAGCACCAAATATCCGTTGAGGAAGATGATCGCCTTCGCGCTCGACGCCGTGACCGGCTTCTCGACGGCGCCGCTGAGACTGGCGAGCCATATCGGCCTGTGGCTGGTGCTCGCGAGCGTGCTTCTGCTCATCTACATCGCCATCGGCTTCCTCACGGGCAGCGCAGTCCAGGGATGGACCTCGACGATGCTCGTCGTGGTTCTGCTCGGCGCGGTTCAGATGTTCGTTCTCGGGATGATCGGCGAATATCTCGGCCGCCTCTACATCGAGTCCAAGCGCCGGCCGCTCTACATCGTCGCCGATATCGCCGGCGAGGCGCATGGCAGGCCGCAGCTCGGCCATGTGGCGACGGAGCAAAGCGTGTCCGTCCAATCGGAGCCGGTTGAGGCCCTTCCCTTTCCAGCGCCGGTCCAGGACAAGGACGTCCCAACCCCGGGACAGGCCGGTACGGCCTAGGCGCGCACCACCGCCGCGATCGAGACGCCGGGAGTGAAGGGCAGCCGGGCGATCGCGTGGCGCTCCAGCGCGAAAAGCGTCTCGAACAGCGCATTGACCGGCTTCGGCGGCAGCTTGTCGTCGCTCTCCTCCTTGCCGGTCAGCCGGCCGGCGAGGCGCGAGGCCGCTGCAAGCGGGAAGAGGATGGAGTTGAAATAGCCGACGAACTCCGCCTTCAGCCCAGCCTCCGCGATGACCGCGTTGAGGGTTCGCTTCGAATAGCGTCGTTGGTGGTGATTCACGACGTCGTGGGCGCTCCACATCCACTGGAAGGCCGGAACGGTGATCAGGATCGCGCCGCCGGCCTTCAACCGACGCGCGATGCTGACCAGCGCGGCGCGATCCTCCTCGACATGTTCGAGCACGTCGAGAAGCGCCACCATGTCGTAGCTGCTCTCCGGAACAGCTTTCAGCTCGGGTAGCCGCGCTTCGAGGACCTCGCGGCCGAGCCGCACACTGGCGACCTGGCGCGCCGCGTCATCGAGCTCGATCGCATCGACATGGCCGAACTGGCCGAGCATGCCGAGATTGTGGCCGGTGCCGCAGCCGATCTCGAGGATTCGCGCGCCCTTCGGCAGCCTGACCTTGCGCTCGATCAGCGCGGCAAGCACCTCGCGCCGGGCCCGGTACCACCAATGGCGGGTGTCGAGCTCGGCCATTCGATCATAGACGATCCGTTCCATCAGCGAGGCCCTATCACGCAAACACCCATCGCCGGTTAAGCGTGAAAGTGACGAGCGGGGTCACGAACAGCATCGGGACGACCGGAGTCCATACCGGCCAGCCGAGCGGCCCGGTCATCGCCCAAACGAACAGGCTGTTGAGGGCGAAGCTGATCAGGCTGACGGTGACGAAGCGAAGTGTTCGCCGGGCCGGATTGTCGCGGCTGCCATGGCCGCGGAAGCTGACCTTGCTGTGAAGCACGTAGCCGCTCGCCATCGCCACCGCGTAAGCGAGGACGTTGGCGAGCAATGGCGCCACCCCGGAGAGAGCCGCGGCGAGATAGGCGCCCGCCCCGAGCGCGGTGACGAAGCCGCCGACCAGCCCGAAGCGGATCAATTGTCCCAACACTTCGGAGCTGCGCGCACGCTCCACCCAAGAGATCATCAATCGATTGGCCTCGTCCTCGAGCCGCCGCGGCGGCCTTGCCGTTTGCGATGCGTCGAGTAGAGCGGGGCCAGCGGCTTGGAAAGGGGCATGACTTGAACCTCGCGGAGGCGTTCCAGCGCCATTGGCGGCCCCTCGTGCTGCTTTTCTGGCTCTGCACGGCGGTCTATCTCATCTGGGAGAGGTGGACCGGGATCCACGGTTTCGCCCTCGGCGACACCGACGACAACCTGCGCATCATGCAGGTGCGGGCGCTTCTCGACGGCCAGGGCTGGTTCGACCTCAGGCAATATCGGTTGAGCCCGCCCGAAGGGCTCAACATGCACTGGTCGCGGCTTCCGGATCTCCCGATCGCCGGCCTCTACCTGCTTCTCAAGCCGCTGTTCGGCGGAATGATCGCCGAGCGCTGGGCGGTCGCGATCGCGCCGCTGCTGCCGCTTCTGCTCGCGATGGGCGCGCTGGCCTTGGCCGCTCGGCGGCTGCTTTCGCCCTACGCCTTTTGGCTCGGCCCCGCGATCCTCGTCTCCGGCGGCTCCGCGAGGGCGATGTTCGCGCCGCTCCGAATCGATCATCACAATTGGCAGCTTGCAATGCTCGCCGTGGTCGTCGCCGGACTTGCCGACCCCAACCGAAAGCGCGGCGGGATAACCGTCGGAGTGGCGACGGCGCTGTCGCTGGCGATCGGGCTCGAGATGCTTCTCTATCTCGCCGTCGCCGGAGCGGCGATCGGACTTCGCTGGATCGTCGACCGCGCCGAATCGGAGCGGCTCGCCTCCTACGGTATCAGCCTCGCCGGGGGCACGGCCCTGGGCTTCCTCATCTTCGCCTCGGAAGCGAACCGCCTTCCCGTCTGCGACGCGCTGTCGCCGGTATGGCTTTCCGTGATGCTGCTCGCCGGGGCCGTCGCCCTGGTCCTGTCGTGGCTTCGGCTCCAATCTTGGTGGCTTCGCCTGGCCGCAGGCGCGACCGGCGGAGCGCTGCTCGCCGGCTTCTACGCCCTCGCCTGGCCGAACTGCCTGGGACGGCTGGAGGGCGTTCCTCCGGAGCTCGCCGAGCTCTGGCTCAACAATGTTCGCGAGGCGATGCCGCTCTATCGCCACGGCACCACCACCACGATCCTGATCGCCGCCCTGCCCGCCATCGGACTGATCGGCTATCTGGTGATGCTGTGGCGAACCCGCCGCGAGCCCGACCTGCTCCTGCGCTGGGGACCGATCGCGGCGATGGCCGCGCTCGCCGCCGCACTCCTGCTGTGGCAGACCCGCGCCGCCGCCGCGTCGCAGCTGCTCGCGGTGATGGGCGCCGCCGGGCTCGGCTGGACCCTGATCACCTGGTTCCACGCGCGCGACAACATGCTCGTTCGGGTCGGCGGAATCGTCGGCGCCTTCATGCTCGTCTCGGGGGCCCTGTCAGGGCAAGCGGCGGGCTGGTTCGACAAGCCGGAGCCGATGACCCCCGCGCGCCAGGCGATCAACCGCGCCAACAACAGCTGCCCGACCGTGGCGGCGCTGCGTCCGATCGCGATGCAGCCGAGGGGCTATGTTCTGACCTTCAACGACCTCGGCCCGCGCCTGGTCACGCTGACCCATCACGACGCGATATCGGGGCCCTATCACCGCAACCACCAGGCGATCCTCGACGTGATGCACGCCTTCCGCGGCGACGAGGCCAGCGCTCACGCGATCATCGAGCGCCGCGGTATCGACTATGTGCTGATCTGCCCGAACATGTCGGAGTCGACGATCTACCGAGCGGCCGCGCCGAACGGCTTCTACGCCCAGCTCAGCCGCGGGCGAGTGCCAAGGTGGCTGGAGCCGATCTCCCTTCCGGCTAATTCCCCCTACCGGATGTGGCGGGTGAGGCGCTGACCTGTCGCACCCGAAGCCGCTCATCCTGAGGGGCCGCTGAGCCAGTCGAAGGGGGGGTTCGAAGCCGCCCGACCCCCTCAAGCGATCGTCGCGACGATTCCGTCGAGAACGAACTGGACCGCGAGAGCCGCGAGGATCACGCCGAGAAGGCGGGTGATCATCCCCTCGAGCTTCTCACCGATCAGGCGCATCAGCGGACCGGCGGCGAGCAAGGCCGCGAGCGTAAGAAGAAGGATGCAGGCGAGCGCACCAAGCACGATCAAAGTGCCGGCAAGCCCCTCGCTTCGCGCGGTGAGGAGCATGACCGACGCGATCGAGCCCGGTCCGGCGATCATCGGAATGCCCATCGGGAATACCGAGATATCCTCGACCTCCCCGTCGCGCTTCACGTCCTCGGCACGGTTGGAGCGCCGCTCCTGGCGCTTCTCGAACACCATCTCGAGCGCGATCAGGAACAGCATGATCCCGCCGGCGATCTTGAAGGCGCTGAGCGATACGCCGAGCGCACGAAGCAGGTCTTCCCCGAGAACGGCGAAGAAGAGCAGGATCCCAGTCGCGATCAGAACCGATCGAACCGCCATCGAGCGGCGGTGAGCGGCGGGCGCGCCCTGGGTGAGGCTGGCGAAAATCGGCGCGCAACCCGGCGGGTCGATGATCACGAAGAAGGTGACCAGAGCGGAGACGAACAGCTCCATCACAGGCCTGCCGGTGCCTCCAGCCCGCTGCGGGCGTGCGCAGCGACGAGGGTGTTGCGCAGCAGCATGGAGATGGTCATCGGACCGACTCCGCCGGGCACCGGAGTGATCGCTCCTGCGACCTCCCCGGCGGATGGGAAGTCGACGTCGCCGACGAGGCGGCCCTTGCCTTCGTCGCTCGGCAGCCGGTTGATGCCGACGTCGATCACCGTCGCTCCCGGCTTCAGCCAGTGGCCCTTGACCATTTCCGGCCGGCCGACCGCGGCGACGACGATGTCGGCGCGGCGGACGACGCCGGGCAGGTCGCGGGTTCGGCTGTGGGCGATCGTCACGGTGCAATTTTCGGCGAGCAGCAGCTGAGCCATCGGCTTGCCGACGATGTTGGAGCGGCCGATCACCACCGCTTCGAGACCGCTCAGGCTGCCGAGCTGCTGCTTGAGCAGGTAGAGGCAGCCGAACGGCGTACACGGCACCAGAGCGGGCAAGCCGACCGCGAGCCGGCCGGCGTTGACGACGTGGAAGCCGTCGACATCCTTGGCTGGGTCGATCGAGGCGATGATCGCCTGCTCGTCGATATGGGCCGGAAGCGGCAGCTGGACGAGGATCCCGTCGACGGAATCGTCCGAATTGAGCTTATCGACCAAGGCGAGCAGCTCATCCTGGGAGACGTCAGGGGAGAGGCGATGCTCGAAGCTCTCCATGCCGGCCTCGAGCGTCGCCTTGCCCTTGGAGCGGACATAGACCTGGCTGGCGGGATCCTCGCCGACCAGCACCACTGCGAGACCGGGCGCCCGACCGGTCGCCGCCGAGAAGGCAGGCACCGAAGCCGCGACGCGCGCGCGGATCTCCGCCGCGGCCGCCTTGCCGTCGATGAGAGTCGCAGCCACGCCTAGAGCGGCATGCCGGTGAGGCTGGACCGGATCACGATCTGGATGGCCTTGATCAGGAGCAGCACGACCAGCGGCGAGAAGTCGATCCCGCCGAAATCCGGAAGGATCCGGCGGATCGGCCGGTAGATCGGGTCGGTCATCCGGTCGAGCGCCATCAGGAAGCGCCGCATTCCGTCGCTTCGCGTGTTGATCACGTTGAACGCGACCAGCCAGCTCAGGATCGCCTGACCGATGATCAGGATGATGACGACGTTGAGCAGGAAGTCGATGGCGAGGAGAAGGCCGGCGAGCATCATTGATCCCTAGAAAGTTGCGGCGGATGTAGCGGTGGGCCTGCGCGAGGGCAATGCGGGGCCGGCGTCCGGGCCGCAGGGCGCTCGAGCGAGGGCGTTGCGGGCAGGCCCCGCGCCCCGGTCAGGGCGCGAAGCGAGGCGGCTCGGCCTCGGCGAGCAGGATCGCGAACCTGTCGTCCGGATCGGTCCATTCGCGCACGACGCCCCAGCCGGCGGCGAGGAGAAGAAGGCGGGCGTCGCGATGGCCGTATTTATGGCTGTTCTCGGTGTGGATGGTCTCGCCCGATCGCATCGCGAAGGCCTGGCCGGCGACGCTGAAGCTGGTGTCGCGAACTGCCTCTAGGTGCATCTCGATCCGAGCGTGTGAATCTCGCCAGATCGCGCGGTGGCGAAAGGCCCCAACGTCGATCGTGCCTTCCAGCTCGCGGTTGATCCGGTGGAGCAGGTTGAGGTTGAACTCGGCGGTGACGCCCTGCGCGTCGTCATAGGCCGCGAGAAGGGTCTCGACGTCCTTGATCCGGTCCATCCCGATCAGCAGCCAGGAGCCCGAGCCGAGGGTGTCCTTCATCACGCGGAGCAGGTCGACCGCGGTCCGAGCGACTAGGTTTCCGATCGTCGAGCCGGGGAAGAAGCCGAGCTTGGGCGTTGCGCCAACCTCCGCCGGGAGGGTGATCGGACTCATGAAGTCGGCCTCCACAGGAAGGACGGGCAGTTTGGGGAAGCGCTTGCGCAATTGTTCGGCGGAATGGCGAAGGAAATCGCCGCTGATGTCGATTGGAACATAGGCGGAAGGGCTTACCGCCTCGAGAAGGAGCGGAGTCTTGTTCGACGAGCCTGAGCCGAACTCGACGACCGCTTCACCCCCGCCGACAACCTCCGCGACCTCGCAAACGATGGCCTTGAGCAAGGCGGTCTCGGTCCGTGTCGGATAATATTCGGGGAGCAAGGTGATCCGCTCGAACAGCTCCGAGCCGCGGCGGTCGTAGAGCCAGCGCGCGGGCACGGCCCGGATCGGCGCGAAAAGGCCGGCGAGGACATCGTCGCGAAAGGCGTCGGTTCCAGTGGCCATCAGCCGTCCTTGGCCAGCCTCAGTCCCGAGAACATCCAGCGCTGATGGGGGTAGAAGAAGTTGCGGTAGGTGGCCCGGACATGGCCGCGCGGCGTTCCGAAGCTGCCGCCGCGGAGCACCATCTGCCCGCTCATGAACTTGCCATTATATTCGCCGACCGTGCCTTCGGGCGGCACGAAGCCCGGATAGGGGAGGTAGGCGCTCGCGGTCCATTGCCAGACGCCGCCGTAGAATTTCTCGCGGCGCGGCGGATGAAGCGGCGACAGCGGCCGCACCGGGCCGGACGAGTCGAACAGGTCGCCCCGCACGGGATCGTCCATGATCGTGGCGGCATGTTCCCACTCCGCCTCGGTCGGCAGGCGAGCGCCGGCCCAGCGGGCGAAGGCGTCGGCCTCATAATAGCTGACGTGGCAGACCGGCTCGTTGGGGTCGACGGGGTGAAGGCCGTCGAGGCCGAAGCGGAGCCAGCCTCCGTCGCCCCGCTCCCAATAGAGCGGCGCTTTGATCCTGTTGGCCTTCGTCCAGGCCCAGCCGTCCGACAGCCACAGGCGCGGGTCCGAATAGCCGCCGTCGTCGATGAACTCCTGCCATTCGCGGTTCAAGATGACCCGGTCGGCGATCTGGTAGGGTCGAAGATATTGCCGGTGGCTCGGACCTTCGCAGTCGAAGGCGAAGCCGGTCCCGTCATGACCGATCTCGACCAGGCCGCCCTCCACCATGACCATCCGGCACGGATCATAGTCCGGAATCGGCCGGTTGGGGGCGTGGTCGTAGAGAGCTGGCCGCAGCGGATTTTCCGCGAGCGCAGCGAGCATGTCCATGAGCTGCAGCTCCTGGTGCTGCTGCTCGTGCTGGAGGCCGAGCTCGACCAGGTCCGGCGGCAGAACGTCAATGACGTCATGAATGGCAGCATCGACCGCATCGCGATAGGCGAGCACTTCGTCGAGCGAAGGCCGGCTCAACATTCCCCGCCGCGGCCGGGCGTGGCGATCACCCTCACCCTCGTAATAGGAATTGAACAGATAGGCCCAACGCTCGTCGTGGAGCCGGTAGCCCGGGACATGGTCGCGCAGAAGGAAGGTCTCGAAGAACCAGGTCGTGTGGGCGAGGTGCCACTTGGCGGGCGAGGCTTCTTCGTGGGGCTGGATGGTGGCGTCGGCGTCGGACAGCGGCGAGGCGATGGCTCGGCTGAGGCTCCGCACCTCGGCATAGCGTCGGGCGAGTGCCAAATGGTCCTGCCTTGCCGCCGTGGCCATGTCAGACCCTCCTGCCGCGCCGGTTCGGCTCAGCGCGTCGCCCCCGGCTTCCACAGGATATCGCCCTCGGCACGGGCCGCATAACGCGCTGCGACGAAGAGATGATCCGAGAGGCGGTTGAGATAGGCGAGAGCGAGCGGGTTGAACGCCGCGCCTTCCCCCGCCGCAACGGCGCTTCGCTCAGCCCGACGGGCGACGGAGCGGGCGAGGTGGAGATAGGCCGACCCCCCGGCGCCGCCCGGCAGAATGAAGCTCGTGAGCGGCGACAGCTCTTCGTTCATCACGTCGATCTCGCGCTCGAGCCGGTCGATCTGCGCCTGGACGATGCGCAGGGTCATCTCGCTGGGGGCGAAATCCTCGCCTGGCGTGGCGAGATCTGCGCCGAGGTCGAACAGTTCGTTCTGGATCCGCGCGAGCATGGCCCTGAGGCCCTCGTCCTCGACATGGAGCAGAGCCACGCCGATCGCGCTATTCGCCTCGTCGACATCGCCGATCGCCGCCATGCGCGGATCCGACTTGGCGACGCGCGAGCCGTCGACGAGTCCGGTGTCACCCGAGTCTCCCGTTCGCGTGTAGATCTTGTTGAGCTTGACCAAGGCGTCGAAGCTCTCAGCGCGGGCTGAAGGTGAGCAGGAGCAGGACCGCGAGCAGGATCGCGATCGCCTGGTAGAGAATGCGCTTTCGCATCAATTCCTGGCTGCGCTGCGGAGTCTGGTTGTTGGCGAGGCCGATGACCCCCTTGATGAGCACGAACAAGGTCGCAAGCGCCGCACCGACGAGCAGGAGAATGAGGATGATTTGCATCGTCCCTCTCTAGTCCGCGGCGACCGAATATCCAGCCGGAAGCGCGCCCTCCGCGAGGCTTTCGGCCAGGGCGGTCGCATCGACGCCGTCCGCCCGCAGCGAGGCGATGGTCGGAGCGCCGTTGCGCTTGGCGAGGCGGCGGCCGTCGGCGCCGAGGATGAGCTCGTGATGATGGTAGCGCGGCGCCGGGAGGCCGAGCAGGGCCTGGAGAAGGCGGTGCACATGGGTCGCCGCGAACAGGTCCTTGCCGCGGACGATGTCGGTCGCCCCCTGAGCCGAGTCGTCGATGGTGACGGCGAGGTGGTAGCTTGCCGGGGCGTCCTTGCGGGCAAGAACCACGTCGCCGAACCGCTCGGGCTCCGCGGCGATCTCCTCGCCATGGTCGCTCCAGGTGAGCGGACCGACGCGAGCGAGCGCCGCCGCCATGTCGAGACGCCAGGCGTGGGGCTTCTCGTCGAGCAGGCGGTAACGCTCCGAATGAGAGAGGGCTCGGCAGGTGCCGGGATAGACGGGCCCCTCAGGCCCATGTGGCGCCGATGCGCTCGCGGCGATCTCCGCCGCGATCTCCGACCGGGTGCAGAAGCAGGGATAGAGAAGCTCCTGGGCGCGAAGATCTTCGAGGGAACGCTGGTAGAGCGCCAGCCGCTCGGACTGGAACAAGAGCTCCCCGTCCCAGTCGAGACCGAGCCAGGACAGATCCTCGATGATCGCGTCGACATGCTCTCGGCGCGAGCGGCCGGGATCGATGTCCTCGATTCGAAGCATGAACATTCCGCCGCGCGCCCGGGCGAAGCGGTGGGCAAGGATCGCCGAATAAGCGTGGCCGAGGTGGAGCGGCCCGGTCGGGCTCGGCGCGAAGCGGGTCGCGGTCTCATGCGCCGGGGATAAAACGGAAATCGGCTCTTGACCGAGACTCGCGGCCTGTGTTGTCATCATGGCGTCACCCTAGACGGCCATAGGGTGGCGCGACAGGAGAAGAGGCTTTCCAGGACGCCTTGTTCTCCCTCGTTTCTGAGTGCGACAGGTCCGGGGGCGGCGTCTCGGGAGGGTTCTTCCAGAGACGGGAGCTCGCGACCTTTGTACCATCCCGACCTTCTTCGGCATCCCGACAGCTGCCCGGCTCTCGTTCTGAACGCGGACTATACCCCGCTCAGTTACTACCCGCTGTCGCTCTGGCCGTGGCAGACCGCCGTCAAGGCGGTTTTTTTGGAGCGTGTCGACATCGTCGCGAGCTATGAGCGCGAGGTCCACAGCCCGACGACGGCGTTCAAGCTCCCCTCGGTGATCGCGCTCAGGCAGTTCGTGCGCCCGAGCGAATATCCCGCCTTCACCCGGTTCAACCTGTTCCTTCGCGACCGCTTCTCCTGCCAATATTGCGGCGACCTCAGGGAGCTGACCTTCGACCATGTCATCCCGCGCGCGCAGGGCGGGCGGACGACGTGGGAGAATGTCACCACCGCCTGCGCCCCATGCAATTTGCGCAAGGGCGGCCGCACTCCGAAGCAGGCGCATATGGGCCTCGAGCGCTGGCCGTTCCGGCCGACCAGCTGGCAGCTTCAGGAGAATGGCCGCGGCTTCCCGCCCAACTATCTCCACTCCAGCTGGCGCGACTATCTCTATTGGGACATCGAGCTGGAGGCGTAGCCCCGCTTCAGTCCTTCCGCTTTCTCGTGGGGGCGTGGAAATCGGGCTCCTTGTCCTCGATCCAACGCAGAAAGGCCTGAATCTCGGGGTGGCCGCGAAGCGCGTCGGCGCTTGCGAAGCTCCTCTCCAGCTCCTTGTTGGTGAAGGTCGAGTGGATGGTGCTGTGGCAGATCGGGTGGACCGGCTCGGTGTGGCGCCCGCCGCGGCTTCGCGGCACGGGGTGATGCCATTCCACTCGGCTGCCCAGTGGCCGGCCGCAGAGGAAGCAGGTCAGGTCCTGTCGCGGAAGCCGAAGCGCCACAGCGTATAGATCCACACGGCGCCGCCGACCGCAACGCAGAAGATAACCACGCCCCAGAAGGCCCAGGGGCGATGGGCATAGGGAATGCCTTCGACATTCATTCCGAGCAGCCCGGTGATGAAGGTCAACGGAAGGAAGATGAAGGCGACCAGCGCGATCTGGAGGCTTCGCTGATCGAGCTGCTCGGCGCGAAGATCGGTGATCTGCTCGTGAAGCAAGGCGGCGCGCTCGCGCACCGCCTCGAGCTCCTCTGCCATCCGAGCGAACTTGTCCGCGGCTTCGCGGATGTGGAGGCGATCGTCGTCGCCGAGCCAATCGACGTCGAGCCCTGCCAGGGTCATCAGGGCGTCGCGATCGGGGGCGACGAAGCGGCGGAAGGAGATGGCGTTGCTTCGGCTGCGGGTGATCGCGGTTCGGTGACGGTAGAGATTCTGGGGCTGCTCGAGATCCGTCTCGATGTCGTCGAGGCAATCGCCGAGATCGGCGACCTGCGGGTCGAGCTCGAGAGCGATGATGACTGCATAGGCCGCGACCAGATCGCCGGGATCCTGGATCTTGCCGGCCTCGAACTTGGCCATGACGTCGGCGGTGGCGTTCATCCGGCGACGGCTCAACGAGATGACGCGATTGTCGTGGATCCACAGCCGGATCGAGACGAGCCGGTCGGAATCGCCGGGATCGTTCTCCCCCGGCCCGCGCAGATTGACGATCGCTCCGAACTCGATCCGGTCGCAGCGCGGGCGGGTCTCGGTCGCGACCAGCGCCCTCGCTGCGACGCTCGGCAGGTTGGGCTGACGCTTCAGGAAGGCGAGGTCGGACTCGTCGCGCCCGTGAAAGTGAAGCCACAGGAAGCCGGGGCCGTCATAAGCCTCGGCCTCTTCCACCGTCAGGCGGCGGAACGGGCCGTCACCGACGAGGAGGCCGCACTCCATTCCGTCACAGATCCGCGATATAGGCGCGGACCTGCGGGCCGATATCCTCGCGGCGAAGCGACAGAGCGAGGTTGGCGATGACGAAGCCCACCTTCTCGCCGCAATCGTGGCGCTCGCCGTCGAAGCGGAAGCCGTGGAACGGCTGCTGGCCGATCAGCTTGGCCATCGCGTCGGTTAGCTGAATCTCGCCGCCGGCGCCCTTCTCCTTGGCGTCGAGCACCTGCATCACCTCCGGCTGGAGGATATAGCGGCCCGGGAGCATGAGGTTGGACGGAGCGGTGCCCTGCGGCGGCTTCTCGACCAGGCCCTTGATCTCGACCAGCTCGCCGTCGTCGGTGCCGGGCACCACGACTCCGTAGCGGTGGGTCTCGGACGGCGGCACCTCCAGAACGGCGACGATGTTGCCACCGACCTTCTCGTAGGCCTGGACCATCTGCTTGAGGCAGTTTGGCTGCCCGACCATGACCTCGTCCGGGAGAAGCACGGCGAATGGCTCGTCGCCGACGATGTGGCGGGCGCACCACACGGCGTGGCCGAGGCCGTGCGGCTCCTGCTGGCGGACCGAGATGACCGAACCGGGCTGGGTTCGGGTGCTCTCAAGGACGTCGAGCGACTTGCCGCGCGCTGCCATCGTCATCTCGAGCTCGAAGGAGATGTCGAAATGCTCCTCGAGCGCGCCCTTGCCGCGGCCGGTGACGAAGATCATCTGCTCGATCCCGGCCTCGCGCGCTTCCTCGATCGCATATTGGATGAGCGGCCGGTCGACGAGGGTGATCATCTCCTTCGGGATCGCCTTGGTCGCGGGCAGGAAGCGGGTGCCGAGACCGGCGACCGGGAAGACGGCCTTGCGGACAGGTTTCATCATGTCTCCTGGATTATTGAGGCTGGTCGGCCTCGCCCGGCTCTTCCTCGAGCTCGGACGTGTTCGACTCCACCTGTCCGCCGACATCGGGAGGCGGAAGGTCGAAGCGGTCGGCAGGCCGCTCCTCGGATCGGGTCAGCGGCTCGTCGACGCGCAGCGGCCGCATCTCCGACGACACCGCGAGCATTTCGTCCGAGGTGAGCGCGCGCGGCGCCAGCGCCGGTGCCGGCGGCATCGCCTGGCCCTCGGCCGGCCGAAGCGGCTGGCGCAGGCCGCAGCCGGCGATCAGCAAAGTGCCGGCGACGATCGGAACCGCAAGCTTCAGATTCATGCCCTGATTCCCAGCGCGGCCTTCGCGGCCGCCACCTGAGCGCGTACCTGATCCGGGGCGGTGCCGCCAT
This sequence comes from Pseudomonadota bacterium, assembly GCA_023416515.1. GTDB lineage: Bacteria > Pseudomonadota > Alphaproteobacteria > Sphingomonadales > Sphingomonadaceae > Allosphingosinicella. The sequence continues at coordinate 59,779 of JAEZHP010000151.1, forward strand.
AGCTGGTGCGGCTCCGGGCCGAGGCTTCGGGCGAGAGAACGTCATAGACCGAGGCGTCGATACGCGCATCGACGCTTCGGAGTTCCTCGATCGACAGCTCCCACAGATTGGCGCCGCGATCGTCGGCGAGCTTCACTGCGCGGCCGGTGATGTGATGGGCCTCGCGGAAGGGCACTCCGGCGACCCGGACCAGCCAGTCGGCGAGGTCGGTCGCGGTGGAATGGCCCGAGGCGGCGGCGGCGCGCATCCGGTCCTTGTCGAAGGTCACGGTACGCATCATCCCGGTCATCGCCGCGATCGAGATTTCCAGAAGGTCTTGGACCGCGAAGACCGGCTCTTTGTCGTCCTGCATGTCCTTCGAATAAGCGAGCGGCAGGCCCTTCATGGTCGTGCACAAAGCGACGAGCTCGCCGAGGATCCGGCCCGAATGGCCGCGGACCAGCTCGGCCGCGTCGGGATTGCGCTTCTGCGGCATGATCGACGAGCCGGTCGAGAAATCGTCCCCCAACCGGATGAAGCCGAACGGCTGGCTCGCCCAGATGATCAGCTCCTCTGCGAGGCGCGACAGGTGGAGCGCGCACTGGGTCGCCGCCATCATATGGTCCAGCGCGAAATCGCGGTCGGAGACGCTGTCGAGGCTGTTGGCGGTGGGGCGGGCAAAGCCGAGCGCCTTGGCGGTCGCCTCCCGGTCGAGTGGGTAGGAGGTGCCGGCGAGCGCCGCTGCGCCGAGCGGGCATTCGTCGGCGCGGGCATGCGCGTCGGCGAAGCGCGAACGGTCGCGGCGGAACATCTCGTAATAGGCCATCAAATGGTGCCCGAGAGTGACGGGCTGGGCGACCTGGAGATGGGTGAAGCCGGGCATGATCGTGTCGGCATGCTCCTCGGCGCGGGCGACGAGCGTCTTCTGGAGGAACTCAAGGCCGATATCGATCTTCTCGCCGGCGCGGCGAACCCAAAGGCGGAAGTCGGTCGCCACCTGGTCGTTGCGCGATCGGGCGGTGTGGAGTCGGCCGGCGGCAGGGCCGATCAGCTGGGTGAGCCGGTGCTCGACATGCATGTGGATGTCCTCGAGGGCCTTGTCCTCGGGAACGCCATGATCGGCATATTCGGCGGCGACCGTGTCGAGACCGCTCGAAATCGCCGCGGCATCCTCGGCCGAGACGATCCCCTGGGCGCCGAGCATCGCGACATGCGCCTTCGACGCCTCGATGTCCTGGCGCCACATCCGCTTGTCGAAGGCGATCGAGGCATTTATCTCGCGCATCAGAGCGGAAGGTCCTTCCGCAAACCGTCCGCCCCACATGCTATTGGAGTTTGAATTGCGGGTCGTGATCGCCCTTCTCCTTGGCCTTGCAGCTACCCTGTCCGCGGGCTGCGCTAGGGATAATGACGCGGCGTCACAAGGCAATGAGGTTGCGGCGGCGCCGTCGTCGAACGCGGTGACTCCGGTGACCGGCCGGCTCGACCGGTCGCATGCCGGAACGCCGGCCCCGACCTTCACCTTCCAGGACGAGAACGGCCAGGCGACCAGCATGGCGGCGTTCCGGGGCAAGCCGACCCTGGTCAATTTGTGGGCGACCTGGTGCGCGCCGTGCATCGTCGAGATGCCGTCGCTGGACGCGCTCGCGGGACGCGAAGGCGACGCTCTCAACATCGTCGCCCTCAGCCAGGACCTGGACGGCCGCGATCAGGTCACGCGTTTCTTCGGCGAGCGCAATTTCCGCCATCTGGAGGCCAATCTCGACCCCGACATGCGGTTCATGACCGAGATGCGCCTCGACACGCTCCCGACCACCATCCTTTACGACGCGGAGGGCCGCGAAGTGTGGCGGATGGTCGGAATGGCCGAGTGGCAAAGCGACCGAATCGCCCGCCTCCTCGACGAAGCCGAAGCGGGCTAACAATCCTCCCTGTCGCGTAGCGATGGGGAGGGGGACCGCCGAAGGCGGTGGAGGGGCCTGGGGCCGGGCTCCAGCAGCCCCTCCACCACTCGCTTCGCGAGCGGTCCCCCTCCCCATGAGGCTTAGCCTCACAGCGAGGATTTGCCTCTCAATCCCTGAGCAGCTCGTTGATTCCCGTCTTCGCCCTCGTCTGGGCGTCGACCCGCTTTACGATGACCGCGCAGGCGAGGCTTGGGCCGCCGTTCGGATCCGGCAGGGTGCCGGGCACGACCACAGAAAAAGCGGGAACGCGGCCGCGGGTGACCTCGCCGGTGGCTCGGTCGACGATCTTGGTCGAGGCGCCGAGGAAGACGCCCATCGAGATGACCGCGCCCTGCTCGACCACGACGCCCTCGGCGACCTCGGAGCGGGCGCCGATGAAGCAATCGTCCTCGATCACCACCGGGCCGGCCTGGAGCGGCTCGAGCACGCCGCCGATGCCGGTGCCGCCCGAAATGTGGACATTGCTGCCGATCTGGGCGCAGCTGCCGACCGTGGCCCAGGTGTCGACCATGGTGTTTTCGCCGACATAGGCACCAATGTTGACGAAGCTCGGCATGAGCACGGCGCCCTTGCCGACGAAGGCGCCACGGCGGACGATAGCGCCGGGAACCGCGCGGAAGCCGGCCGCGCCGAACTCGGAATCGCCCCAGGCGGCGAATTTCGACGGCACCTTGTCCCACCACATCGCGCCGCCCGGGCCTCCGGGGATCGGCACCATGGGGTTGAGGCGAAAGGAGAGGAGGACGGCCTTCTTCAGCCACTGGTTGACCGTCCAGCCGTCGCCGCTCTTCTCCGCAACCCGCGCCTCCCCGCTGTCGAGAAGCGCAATCGCGCGGTCGACCGCGGTTCGGACGGCGCCCTTGGTCTCCGCGCCGAGGGAGTCGCGGTCTTCCCAAGCGGATTCGATGGTGGATTGAAGGTCGGCGCTCATGTGCGTTGGTCTCCCAATATCTCGTGAAGCCAGGCGGCCACGTCGTTCGTGCAAAAATCGATGATGCTGTCGTCGCGGCCGAAAGCGGCCTGTTCGGAGCCGTTGTCGACCCAGACGGTGGTCATTCCGAGCGCCTTCGCCGGCACGAGGTTGCGGACCATGTCGTCGGCGAACAGCGCGCGGGCCGGATCGATTCCGTGCCATTCGCAGATCTGGGCGTAGCCGCGGGGGTCGGGCTTGGGGATGTACTCCATCGCGTGGATGTCGTGCAGGCCGTCGAAGGCATTGGCGAGACCGAGCTTGTCGAGCACCCGGCGGGCATAGCCCTCGTCGCCGTTGGTGAAGACGAATTTGCGGCCGGGCAGGCGATCCAGGGCCGCGAGCATGTCGGGGTCGGCGGTCAGGCGGGCGAGGTCGATGTCATGGACGAAGTCGAGGAAATCGTGGGGGTCGACCTCGCGCTCGCGCATTAGCCCGGCGAGCGTGGTGCCGTGGTCGCGGAAATAGCCTTTCTGGATGAGATAGGCCTCGTCGCGGTCGCAGCCGAACAGGCGCGCGATATAGTCGGTCATGCGCACGTCGATCAGAGCGAACAGGTCGCACGACGCCGGATAGAGGCTGTTGTCGAGATCGAAGATCCAGCTGTCGATATGGGCGAGCTCGGCGCGCATGGCGGCCTCCCTAGCGCCGGGTTCGGCCCGCGTCACGGCAGGCCGAGTGGAAAGCCGCTTCCACCCACCCCCTCGACAGGAGTAGAAGAGAGGCTTGCGAGTGCGGGAGTGCGTTGAATGTTGACGATTTTTGCGATTGCGGCGGCGCTTTCCATGACCGCTCAGGATGCCGGCGAGTGGCAGGATTTCGGAGCGGGCCCTGACGGTGTCGCGGTGTCGGTTAATATCGACTCGATCGAGCGCGGCGCGCAGGGCGCCGAGGCGATGGTCAGGCTCCGCCAGCCGCGGGCGACCGGAACCACCGCGGTCCAATCCGACATATTGTTCAGCTTCGACTGCGCGGGCCGGCGAGCGACCCGGCGCCTCTATGTCGAGCATTTCGCGAGCGGCGAGATCTCGGCGCGGAGCGACAATGGCGAGCCGATGCCGCCGATCGACGTGGCGGCGAACACGCCGCTCGACCGGGTGCGCGAACTGGCCTGCTCGATCGCCGGCTAGTCCGGCTGCCTAGACGGTAAAGCTCTCGCCGCAGCCGCAGGCGCCCTTGGCGTTGGGATTGTCGAACACGAAGCCGGCGGTGAAATCGTCCTCGCGCCAGTCCATGGTCGAGCCGATCAGATAGAGGACCGACGACGCGTCGATGTAGAAGTCGCCGCCCGGGGTCTCGATCTTCTCGTCGAGCGGGTCCTGGGCGGTGACATAGTCGACCGAGTAAGCGAGGCCAGAGCAGCCGCGGCGCGGGGTCGAGAGCTTGACCCCGATCGCGCCTTCGGGGGCTCGGCTCATCAGCTCGGCAACCCGCGCTTCCGCGGCGGGCGTCAGGCGGACGGCAGCGGGGCGGGCGCGGGTTTTCACTTCAGTCATATCAAATCCAAAACTTCCCGCTCGTCCTGAGCGAAGTCGAAGGGCGCTTGCACGAACTGCAGATCAGACGCCCTTCGACTACGCTCAGGACGAGCGGAGAGTTGGGCGTCCTGCACATTCCTAGAGCATCCCCAGCTCTAGCCGGGCTTCGTCGCTCATCTTGCCGGGATCCCAGGGCGGGTCCCAGACGAGGCTGACCTCGGCGTCGCCGATTCCGGGGACCGAGCCGACCCGAAGCTCCACTTCGCCGGGCATCGATTCCGCCACCGGGCAGTGCGGCGTGGTCAGGGTCATCGTGACCTTGGCATGGTTGTCCGGAGTGATCTCGACTCCGTAAATCAGGCCGAGGTCATAGATGTTCACCGGGATTTCGGGATCGTAGATGTCCTTCAGGGCATCGATCACCGCCTCGTAGAGGTCGCCGCCGGGCTCGGCCGCGCCGGGCTCGGCGGGCTTTGGCTGCTGCGCGAGGAAGCCGGTGAGATAGTCCTTCTTGCGTTCGAACGTCTCGGCGATCGGCTCGACCCGAGCTTTCGGCGGCTTGGCGGGCTCGTCCACGTCCTCGACCCTGATCTGGCTGTGCTCGTTCATCCGAAGATCTTCCTCACCCGCTCCAGGCCATGCATGAGAGCGTCGATATCAGTCACGCTGTTATAGACTCCGAAGCTGGCCCGCGCCGTCGAGTCCACGCCCAGATGCTGCATCAGCGGTTGGGCGCAATGATGGCCGGCGCGGATCGCGACCCGGCTCTCGTCCAATATGGTGCCGACGTCGTGGGGATGCACCCCCTCGACCGCAAAGCTGACGATCCCGGCGCTGTCCTCCGGTCCGAACAGGCGGACCGAGTTGAAGCTTCCGAGCGCCTCGCGGGCGGCGCGGACGAGGGCGGCCTCGTGCGCCGCAATGGCTTCGAGGCCGATGCCGGTCACATAGTCGATCGCAGCATGGAGGCCGAGGACGCCGACGACGTGCGGAGTCCCCGCCTCGAACCGCGCCGGCGGCGGGGCGAAGGTCGTGCGCTCGAAGCTGACCTTGTCGATCATCGCGCCGCCGCCCTGCCACGGGGGCATCGAGTCGAGGATCTCGGAGCGGGACCACAGCACACCGATGCCGGTCGGGCCGTAGAGCTTGTGGGCGGAGAAGACGTAGTAGTCGCAGTCGAGCGCCGCGACATCGACCGGCATCCGAGGCACCGCCTGGCAGCCGTCGAGCAGAAGCTTGGCACCGACCGAATGGGCGATCGCCGCTGCGCGCGGCGCGTCGAGCACCGAGCCGAGCACGTTGGAGACGTGGGCGAGCGCGACCAGCTTGTGGTCCGGCCGGATCATCGCCTCCATCGAGTCGAGGTCTATTCGGTGGTCGGCGGTGAGCGGAACGACGTCGATCCCGGCGCCGGTGCGCTCGGCGACGAGCTGCCACGGAACGATGTTGCTGTGATGCTCGAGGGTCGAGAGCAGGATGCGGTCGCCGGGCTTCAGGTTGGCGCCGCCCCAGCTCTGCGCGACGAGGTTGATTCCTTCGGTCGCACCGCGGACGAAGACGATCTCCTCGGGCGCGGCGGCACCGATGAACTCTGCGGTGCGCCGGCGGCTCGCTTCGAAGGCGAGGGTCATGTCGGCGGAGCGCTGGTACACGCCGCGGTGCACCGTCGCGTAGGTCTCGGCATAGGCCTTGCCGATCGCCTCGATGACGACGCTCGGCTTCTGCGCGGTCGCGGCGGTGTCGAGATAGGCCCAGCCGTCCGGAATCGCCGGAAAGTCGGCGAGCCAGTCGAGGGCTTCTGCCCCTCTCCCCTTGCGGGAGAGGGTGGCT
>JAEZHP010000165.1 GCA_023416515.1 Pseudomonadota bacterium
CCTGGGGGCCGCAGCCCCAGCGGGGGCAGGGGCCGTTCGGCGGAGGCGCACGCGGCGAAGGCCGTCAGGGCGGCGAAGGCGGTCAGCAGGCCGGCCAGGGTCCGCGCGGGCCCCGTGGTCCCGGCGGTGGCGGCGGAGGCTTTGGCGGCGGTGGCTTTGGCGGCGGTGGCCGCGGCTTTGGCGGCGGCGGCGGCCAGGGCCGGATCCAGCTCGGCCTGTTCCACACCTGGCGGCTCGAGGACAAGGTGTTCGTCAACGACAACGGGCCGGTCTTCGACTATCTCGGTGGCTCGGCGGCGGGCAGCGGCGGCGGCACTCCCGAGCATCAGGTCCAGCTTCGCGCGAGCCTGTTCCGCAATGGCTTCGGCGGCTTCCTGAGCACCGACTGGCAGAGCGGAACGACGGTTCGCGGCGGCCGCGACGGCGACCTCGAATTCTCGCCTCGGACCACGGTGAACCTGCGCCTGTTCGCCAATCTCGGCCAGATGCGCGGCCTCGTCCGCGACGTCCCGTTTCTTCGCGGGACGCGGGTGACGCTGTCGGTCGACAATCTGTTCGATTCGCATCCGCAGGTTCGGGACGCGTTCGGCGACACCCCGATCTCCTACCAGCCCGACCTGCTCGATCCGGTGGGCCGCTCGGTTCGGATCAGCCTCAGGAAGCAGTTCTTCTGATCCGAAAAAATCTGCCTGTGGATAACACGGGTCAATGTTTCCGGAGGCGAATCGCCTGATCTTACCTTGGAGAGCCAGGGGGCGAATCGTGAGACGCAGCGACATCGAATATCATCAGGCACGTGCCGCTCGGGAGCTGGATATGGGTCTCTCCACCAGCTGCCTGAATGCTGCCCGCGCTCACCTGCAACTGAGCTCGCTCCACACCAAGCGGGCGCGCGAGCTGGGCGCCGCCGACAGTAAGCCGCCTCTTCAGATGTAGGCTCGCGCAGGCGCGACAGCGGGGTCGCGCCACGCTATCCCTCCGGAAAATGGCTTCCCGGGGGAATGACAATGATGCTCGACACGTCCCGTCGCACCGCTTTCGGCGAGGAGCATGACCTGTTCCGCGAAGCCGTGAGGCGCTTTTTCGCCGCCGAGGCAGTTCCTCACCTCGAGCGGTGGGAAGAGGACGGAATCGTAGACCGCGACTTCTGGACCAAGTGCGGCGCGCAAGGACTGCTCTGCCCGACCGTGCCGGAGGAATATGGCGGGCTCGGCCTCGACTTCGGCTACAACGCGGTCATCGACGAGGAGCTCGGCTATATCGGCTCGTCGGCCGGGATCACGCTCCACTCGGACATCGTCGCTGACTATATCGTCGCCTATGGCAGCGAGGAGCAGAAAAGCCGCTGGCTGCCGCGAATGGTGTCGGGCGAGACTCCAACCGCGATCGCGATGACCGAGCCGGGCGCCGGCTCCGATCTGCAGGGCGTCAAGACGACCGCGGTCAAGGATGGCGACGATTACGTCATCAACGGCTCCAAAACCTACATCACCAACGGCCAGCATGCCGAACTCGTCATCGTTGTCGCCAAGACCGATGCGAGCCTCGGAGCGCGCGGCACCTCGCTGATCCTGGTCGAGAGCGACCGCCCGGGCTTCGCGCGCGGGCGCAACCTCGACAAGGTGGGGCTCCACGCCCAGGACACGTCGGAATTGTTCTTCGCCGACCTTCGAGTGCCCCAGTCCAACCTGCTCGGCGCCGAGGGGATGGGCTTCGCCTATCTGATGAACCAGCTCCCGCAGGAGCGGCTGTCGATCGCCTGCTCGGCCCAGGCCTCGGCCCAGCGTGCCTACGACGAAGCGGTGAGGTTCACGAAGGAGCGCAAGGCGTTCGGAAAGACGGTGTTCGAATTCCAGAATACGCGCTTCACCCTGGCCGACCTCGCGACCAAGCTCCAGGTTGGCTGGGCCCATCTCGACTGGGCGATCAAACGCCATATCGCCGGCGAGCTGACCGCGGCCGAGGCGTCGGCGGCCAAGCTGTGGCACACCGAGCTCCAGTTCGAGGTGTGCGACGTGTCGATGCAGCTCCACGGCGGCGCCGGCTATATGAACGAATATCTGATCGCTCGGCTGTGGCGCGACGCCCGCGTCACGCGCATCTTCGGCGGCACGAACGAGATCATGAAGGAAGTCGTCAGCCGCTCGATCTAAGGTCGCTCATCTCGTCACTGAGGCCGAGAAGGAGTAGGTCACGGTCAGCGAGGAGGCAGCGGCGATGAAGATCAGTGAGATCCTGTTGGCGTCGACGATGCTGACATTGGCCGCTCCCTCCGCCGACGCGCAGCCGCGGCGGGCGAGCGTTCAGGACGTGGCGATCGGAAGCCAGGTGGGCTGGAGCGCCGAGCGCAATCCGCGGCCGGTCCGCTATCGGTTCGGCGACATCGCCGTCGGCGTCCGACCCCGAGTCGATGCGGAGGGAGTCGATCTTGTCGCGCCCGTCCTCACCCTCGAGGTGCCGGGCCAAGCCCCGGTCGTGCTCGAAGGCGCGAACACTCGGCCGAGCTACGAGCACAAGATCGGCGTCGGCCGGTTCCACCGCGACGGCACCCGCTTCCTCTACCTTCAGTCGTTCACGGGCGGCGCCCATTGCTGCAACGAAATCCAGGTCGCGCTCATACCGGCTCAGGGGCCGGTGTCGGTGGTTCAACTCGGCGACTGGGACGGCGGGCCGGAGGAGCAAATGCCCAGGGACGAAGACGGCGACGGGGTCGTCGACTTCGTCCAGCGGGACAACCGCTTCCTCTATGCCTTCAGCAGCTATGCGGGCAGCCTCGCGCCCCCGCAAATCCTCAACATCGTCGACGGCGAGGTGACGGACGTGTCCGCTCGGCCCTCGTTCCGCCGCTTCTTCGTGAAGGCGATGACGGACGGGCGGGAGGGATGCCGCCAAGGGTTCGAGCGCAACGGCGCCTGCGCCGGCTATGTCGCCGCTGCGGCGCGCGCGGGCCAGTTCGACGAGGCCTGGCGCTACATGCTCGGTCATTACGAACGGTCGTCCACCTGGGGGACCGAAGACGCCTGCCGGATCGAAGTTGACAATCCCGATGCCTGTCCGGCGGACCAGCGGGTAAGGTTCAGCGGCTATCCCGACGCGCTTCGCTACTACCTCACCCAGTGGGGCTACCTTCCCGCTTCCTAGAACCGCCCGCGGATCTGGAATGAGAAGATCGGCCCGATCAGTCGGTCGCGGCGCTCGATGAAGTCGAGTGGGCCGTCGCGGCGTCCGACATAGACCAGCCGGTCCCAGGTGCTTCGAGCGTCGAGGATGTTGCCGGCCGTCGCCCGCACGGTGAGACCGAACACATCCTTGTTCTCGACATAGACGCTGGCGAAGACAGGTCCTTCGGTCTGGTAGCCGAGTTCGGTCAGGCGGTAATTCCAGGCGGCCTCCTGAAACGATGCCGCCCCGCCAACCGCCCAATCGCTGTCCGGGATGTCGTAACGAAAGATCCCTTCGAAGAATTTCTGGGTGGTGTTGCTGATCGGCCGGATGACGTGGAGGAGCGGGTCCTCCACTTCCGTGTGCTGGAGCAGGAAGCGCAGGTCGAGCCGAGCGCCGCGCCACCCGACGGGATCGAAGTTGAACGTCGTCCGCCAGTCGACTCCAAAGCGGCGCGCGCTGTCGATGTTGCCGACCCCCTCGCCGGTCGCGCCAATCGGAATGATATCGACGATGTCCTCGACGAGATGTGCGTAGGCGCGAAGCGTCGTCTGGCCCCAGGCGCCCATTCGCCTCACCGCCTCTACTTCGGCTTCCCAGCTTTGCGGGGGGACGAGGTTCGGGTTCGCCTCATTCTCCCGGTCGACCTCCAGGTTCACGTTGGCGATGAAGTCGAAGAAGTTGAGCTGTCCGACGCGCCGCTGAAGGCGCAGGTTGATCGTCGTGTTCGAATCCGGGGTCCAGGCGGCGGTGAGCTGGCCTTTGGGGCGGAAGAAGGTGCGCGTGATTCCGCCCGCGCCGGCCTGGCTGATCTGCGAATATTCGCCGCCCGCCGCGAGCTGCAACGTGAGTTGGGGCGACAGCCGACGGGAATAGCTGGCGATCCCCTCGTAGCGCGCCTCCTCAACGCGAGCGGTTCCACTCGGGAAGTCGAGCTCGCGATACGAGCCGTCGGGGTCGAGCACGAACAGGTTCGAGACGATGTCGAGGCTGTTGAACGCCGCCTCGCCCGAGAGCTGGAAGTCGCCGCCGCCGGCGCTCCAGCGATATTCGGCGCGAGCGATCCGCTCGAGCTCGTCGCTGTCGCGAAGGAACAGGTCGCCCTGGTCGGGGCGGTCGTCGGCGAACATGGTGCGCACGCCGGACGAGAGGACGGTATGGTCGTAGCGCTGAAGACCGATCAGCTTGAGCCGGCCGCCGCCAAGAGCGAACTCGAAGTCGCCGCCGACTTCGTAATTATGGCCGTCTTCCTGGGTGAGGACGTCCCGCTCGCGCGGAAGCTCGCCAACCCGGGTGCGAAGTCCGTTCTCGACATAATCGTACCAATATTCCCGGTAGTTCATGTTGAGGTTGCCGACCGAGCTCCCCGGGCCGTCGATGACGAAGCGCGCACTGGCGCGCGGCTGGTCGAAATTGCCGGTCCACACGTCCTCGCGGGTCTCGCGCAAACTGCCGTTCGGATTGAAGATCAGGGTCGGGCCGCCGGCACCGCTGCGCGAGGCCTGATTCTCGACGCCCAGCGTATATTCGACGGGACCTTCGGTGCCGCTGACCGAGACCTCGAACCGGCTGAGCAGAGGATCCGTGAAGTTGGTCCGGAATTCGGGCCGCCACGAGAATTGACCGCTGAGGCCGCCCGCTCGGACGATCACATTGGCGACCTGGCCGGAAAGGCCCGAGATGTCGAGCGTGGCGCCGTCGACGATGTCGATCTGGACGACGTTGGCGGCGGGCACTCGGCCAAGCTGGTCAGTCACGTCTTCGGACCGGCCCGACAGGCGCTGGCCGTTGATCAGGACGTTGCCGGTCGCCTGCCCCAGACCGCGTTCGACGACCTGCTCGCGGATCACGAAGCCCGGGACCTGGCGAAGCATGTCGAGTGCGGTGCGCGGAGCGAAGCGGGCGAAGTCCTGGGGCGTGTAAGTGCGGCTTGCGATCGGCGCTGCGGCCTCGCCGCCGGTCGCGGCTTCGCCGGGCGGAGGGGCGGGGACCGGCGCCGGAGTCGGAGTGGCGGTGGCCGGCGGGGTCTGTGCCCGCGCCTCGTTCGGCGCGGCGACCACAAGTACGGCGAGCGCCGCGCTGCCGAGCAAGGCCCGTCTTTGTCCTGTCCGCGCCATCATCACTCTCCCCTTGCTCGACATTTCTTGTTGGTTTTGGCGGCCGCTCAGTCGCGACGACGGGCGTGGCGGCCGAGGATTCGCGCCTCGACCAGCTCGCTCGCGCTGGCGCGCTGGAGGCCCGACTGGTTCACCTCCCGTGCGAAGGCGGGAGTCACGCCGTGGATACGGAACTCGACAAGCTGCGCCGGGGTGAGGTCGCGATAGCCTGCCTCGGCGAGCCCGCGGACGAATTCCGGAGTGACTCCGTGGATCTTGAACTCGACCAGGCGCTGGCCCGGGAGGTCGCGCTGACCGGCCTCTGCCATTCCGCGCACAAAGTCGGGAGTGATCCCGAAGATGCGAAACTCGACCAGCCGCTCCGGAGCGATGTCGCGATAGCCCGACTGAGCCATTCCGCGGACATAGTCGGCGGTCACCCCGTGGACGCGGAACTCGACGAGGCGGCGCATCGATCCGACTCGATAGCCGCTGTCGGCCATCTCGCGGACGTAAGGCACGTCGATGTTGAAGATTCCGGCTTCGACGAGATTGTCGACCGTCGGGCGCTCGTAGCCGAGCCGGGCGAGCTCATCGAGCAGCTCGAGCCGGACGTTGCCGAGCGCCATATGGTACATTTGCTCGGGGGTGGGGCGACCCACTCCGCGCCGTTCGAGCTCGCCGGCGAAGCGGGCATCCGGCTGGAAGTTGCAGGTCCCGGCCCCGCGGCGATCGCGAAGCACCCCGCTGCAATCGAGGGTGCCTGCTTGGCTTCCCATTCGGAAGGACACGGGCCCGGAGGCGGCGGAGTCGAAGCCTTGCAATTGCGCGATCGGATAGGAGCGCGAATTGTCGCTGTTGCCGTCGTGGGTGCGGTAGCTCAGCCGAAGCTGGACCTCGTCGGCGCGGGACGACGGCGAGACCGACCATTCGATCGCGAGCGGGTCGAACGCCCGGGCCGGCGCGGCGGCGGGCTGCGACTGCACCTCAACCGCGGTGGTTCCGACTGACATGCTCGCGGCGGTCAGGAACAGGAAGCTTCTGATCATCCTCTTCTCTCCTTCTTCGGGCATAGAGAGCCCGCCCGGTCCTTCGCTTCTCGGAAGGCCGTGATGGTTGTTCGTCTCTGTGCCGTGGCAGCGGCGGCTGTTCGAAGTGCGCGTGCGCGTCAGTCGTCGGGGCGCGGGGCCCTCGGCCTGGGATTCGGGGTTGGTGGCGGCCGTACTGCGGGCGGGCGCGGGCCGGCGCGGACATAAGCCGACGGCGGCTCGCCGCCGAAGATTCGGCGCTCGACCAGGTCGGAGGGGGATGGCCTCCGTCCCTCCCGTGCAGCCTCGCGGGCGAAGTCCGGGGTCACTCCGAATATGCGGAATTCGACCAGCTGCTCGGCGGTGAGCCCGCGATAGCCTACCCCCGCCATGCTTCGGATGTAGGCCGGAGTGACTCCGTGCACGGCGAAGTTGATGACGTCCTCGTAGTCGAGCCGCGAATAGCCAAGCGACGCATATTCGCGAAGCCGCTGCTCGGTGACTCCATGGACTCGAAGCGCGACGAGCTGGTCCGCGGTCAGGCGGTTGAGCGAAGGGTTCGCCTGAGCGACGGCCGCCGCATAAGCGCCGTCGGCGGTGGCGATGCCCGCGATGGCGATGGGGGCCGCGCCCGGCACGGGCGGCACCCCCGAAGTCGGAGCAGCGGGCGCAGCCGGCGCGACTGCAGTTACGGGTGCGGACAGGGGCGTCGGAGCGACGGCGGCGATGACGGGGGCCGGGGCAGCTTGCGGCGCCGATGTGTGGCCCGGCGCGACCGGCGCGGCGGGAGCCGCGATGGCCAGAGGAGCAGCCGGTGCGGCCGGGGCCTGAGGCGCGACAGGGGTGAAGGCTGCGAGCGGCGCAGCGACGACGAAGGCGGCGGCTGCACAGCTTCCGGCCCAGGCGAGGCGCGCCGGGCTGCGCGGTGCGGCCTGATCGAGGATCCGGCGGACGCGGATGCTGAGCGAGCCCTTGCCCGGTGCGACGCCGTTCGCGGCCAGAAGCATTCCACTGCCTTCGTGGCGAGCGCAGCCGACGAGCAGCGCGGCGTAATCCGTGTTGGGGACATCGGCGCGAAGCACTGCGTCGTCGGCGGCCTCCTCGCGCAGCTGGTGGCCGGCACGCGCAAGCATCCACACCAGCGGGTTGAACCAGAACAAGGCCGTCGCGATTCGAGCGAGGAGGAGGTTGAGCCAGTCGAGCCGTGCGACGTGGGCGAGCTCGTGGGCGATGATCGCCTCGGCGACGGCGGGGGATTCGAGCGCATCCTCGCTGAGCAGGATGACGGGCCGGATGATTCCCCAGCTGACCGGCGAGGTCAGCTCCTCGCTGACCAGCAAGGCTGTGCCATGCCTGAAGCCCATTCGCCGCTGGGCGTGGGCGAGGGCCGTGAGCCAGCCGGGCTGGACGATGACGTTGGCGCGACCGCGAAGTGCGAACAGGCGCAGGATGGCGACCAGGGTGACGAGAAGCATCAGGCCGGCCGGAAGTCCGTAGGCGAGGAGCAGGCTCCTCTCACCGTCGAGCAAGGGCTGCGCGACCGGCTGGACGGCGGCAGCCGCCCCGGAAGGCGGAGCGATCGCTCCTGCGGCGGCGGGGAGGGATGCCGCGATCGGCGCCGACTCCTCCGCGGTGAGCAGCGGGACCTCGAGCGCGGGGCCGGCGAGAACCACGAGCGGCACGACAAGGACGGCAGCCATCGCGAAATGGGCGACGCAGGCGCGCTCGGCCGCCGAGCGTTTGCGAAGGAGCGCCAGAAGCAGCAGTGCGCCGCCGCTCACCACCAAGGATTTCCAGGCGATCTCGATAAAGAGGGCGATCCAGCTCTCGGTCATTTGCGCTGCCCCTTTCGTGCCTCGGCGATCAGGCGCTCGAGCTCGTCGAGTTCCCTGTCGTCCATCTCGTCGCTCATGCCGAGCAAGGCGCTCGCGGCGCCTGCCGCGGAGCCTCCGAAGAAGACCCGGACGACTTGGCTCAATGCCGATTGCTTGGCCTTCGATTCGGCGACGGCGGGCGCGTAGACGAAGCCGCGATCGGTCTGGCGGCGGCGAACGAAACCCTTGGCCTTCAACCGAGTGAGCATGGCCCGAACCGCCGAGGCGCTGAGCGCGTCCGGGAGCGCCTCGATCACCTCGCCGACCGTGGCCTCACCCTTCAAATAGAGGATGTCGACGATCTGGCGCTCACGTGGGGGTAGGTTGTTCAGCATCGAATCACCTCGCTACATCTGTAGCGTGCGCTACATTTGTAGCATGTGCAAGTGGTTCCTGAACGCAACGTTTTCGGACAGGTGTTTTACCCGAAGAATACGGCTTGGCAATGTGCTGGAAGGGGAAGGCCGCGGCGGCCGCACTCGCGTCGAGAAAAGCTTAACCTGCTTTGACTATCAGCAGGTGGAACATGGTTCTTTCGTCCCACCCGCTGGTCCGGCCGTTCCTCATCGGCCTGGTCTATTTCGTCGTCGCGTCGACGACGATTGCGACCACGCGTTTCGGCGGCGGAGTGGCTTGGATCTGGGTGGCCAATGCCTTCCTGGTCGCCGAACTCCAGCTTCGCCCCAGGCGACAATGGCGCAGCAGCCTGGTCGCGTGCGCAATGGCCAGCTTCATCGCGACGGCGTCGTTTGGAACCGGAGTCCTAGCGGCGCTGCCGTTCATGGTGATCAACATCGCCGAGTCGGTCGTCGGAGCGCTGCTCCTTCGCCATCTCAGCCCGACTGCACGGCCGCTCGAAACGCTCGGAGGCGTGTTCACCTTCATATTCAGCGTCGGGATCGTCGCTCCGCTCGCGACGGCACCATTGGCCGCCGCGACGATCGTGTTGCTCTTTCCGGAGCTGGGCTTCACCACCAACTGCCTGCGCTGGTTCGCCGGCCATGCGCTAGGTGCGCTCGCCTTCACGCCCCTGTTCGTCTTCATTCTCAACGGCGACCTCAGGCGCTGGGTCAGGAGGTTGACGGCGGCAAGTGCGACCGAGGCGGTGGTGGTCCTGGCCAGCATCCTCGCCGTGTCGCTCGTCGTGTTTTCCCAGGACCGCCTGCCGCTCCTGTTCCTCCCGGCCTTGCCGCTGATGGTGGCGCTGTTCCGGATCGGCGCCTTCGGGGGCGCTCTCGGAGTCGTCATAATCGGCCTCGTCGGAGCCGTGTCGATGGCTCAGGGTCAGACCCCGGTCCATTTCATCGACGGAGCGGAGGGCGACCGTTTCCAGTTCCTCCAATTCTACATCGCCGTGCTGGTTCTGATCTCGCTTCCGGTCGCCGCCGACCTCAGCCAGCGCACCGCGCTTCTCGGCCGCTTGCGCGAGAGCGAGGCGCGCTACCGGCTGCTCGCGGAGCATTCGTCCGACATCGTGCTCAACCTCGACATCGACGGCCGCATGCGCTTCGTTTCCAAATCGATCGAGACGCTGGGCGGCTACAGCCCCGACGAGATGTTCGGTCGCAAGGCGAGCGAGTTCGTCCACCCGGACGACCGAGGGCTCGTCGTTGGCGTTCACGCCTCGGCATTTAGCGCGCCCGGTCACACGCACATGATCGAGCACCGGGTGCTTGCCGCGGACGGATCTGTGGTGTGGGTCGAGGCGAGCATCCAGGCGATCGTCGACGAGGCCGGCCAGCCGCAGGGGCTGGTCAGCGCCCTTCGCGACATCAGCCACCGCAGGGGCCGCGAGCAGGAGCTCGTCCGCCAGGCCTCGACCGACCCGCTCACTGGCCTGCTCAACCGCCGCGGCTTCTTCAGCGGGGTCGATAGCGCGCTGCGCAGCTCGGCCGAGACGCCGCGGGCCTGCTTCGCCTTGTTCGACATCGACCACTTCAAGAAGGTCAACGACTCTCACGGCCACTCCGCCGGCGACCATGTGCTGGAGGAGTTCGCCCGGATCGCCCGATTGATCGTGCGCGACGGCGACCTGGTCGGGCGCCTCGGCGGCGAGGAGTTCGGAATTCTCCTCAAGGGCGCAAGTTTCGATCACGCCGTGATGGTGTGCGACCGGCTTCGCACGACCCTTGCCAGCCAGCTCATCCGCTCGCCCAACGGAAGCGCCATCTGGGTCACCGTCAGCGCTGGAGTCGTATCGATCGACCCGAGCATGACTCGCGAGCAGCTCTACCGCCGCGCCGACGAGGCTCTCTACCGCGCCAAGGCCGGCGGCCGAAACCAGATCGGTCTCGCCGCCTGACCGCGGGGCGCGTCAGCCTCTGCCATTCTCCCCTGGAATGCTGGTCGGCGTGTCGAGCGCGTCGATCACGTACAGCCGCTTGACCGCGACGTAGATCACGACTGTCAGCGGCTCCGCCAGGATCACCCCGAGAACCCCGAACAGCAGCCCCAGCGCGACCAGCGAGAAGAGCAGGAGGGCGGGCGGAAGCTCGACCGCGCGCTTCTGGATGAGCGGAGTGATGATGTTGCCCTCGACCTGCTGGACGACGACGTAGAGAAGAATCACCCACAGCGCGAGCGTGGGGTCAGTGGCGAAGGCGAGCAGGACGCCTGGGACCGCGGCGACGATCGGTCCGATGAAGGGGACGAAGTCGAGCATTCCCGCGGCGATGCCGAGGGTGAGCGCGGCCGGCATTCCGAGCGCCCACAGGCCGATCCCGGTGAGGAGACCCACCAGCACCATCGACGTCAGCCGGCCGATCAGCCACAGCCGCAGCGCGCCGTAGCAATCGTCCAGCACCTCGGTCACTTTCGGCCGGGCCTTCTCGGGCACCAGCTTGGCGAGTCCTTGCCGGTAAAGGCGCGGGTCGGCGGCGAGATAGATTCCGCCGAAGATGACCAGGAGGGTATCGGCAAGCACCCCCGTGAAGGAGACGAGGAAGCGGGTCATGCTCGACAGTACGCCCTCGCCGCCGCTGCCGACCGACTGCAGCCACTGGCGGACGGGCTCGCCGAGGCCGAACGATTCGAGCCTCTGGAACAGGGTCTGCCAGGCGGACGGGAGAGTCTCGCGCAGCGACTCCGCCTGCGCCGCGACCTCCTGGCCGAACAGGAAGAAGGCGAGGGCGACGATGCCGGCGACGAGGAGCACTGCAACGAACAGGGCTGTCCCGTCCGGCAGGTTGAGCCGCTGCTTGAATGGACGAGCGGTGATCCGAAGGATGACGGCGAGCAGGATCGATCCGAAGAGCAGTATCAACACCCCGCGCATCGTCCACAAAAGCAAGGCGATGCCGATGATGGCGATCGCGATGAGAAGGGTCTCGACGATCTCGCGGCGGCGGCTGGGCTGCATGGACGCTCCCGAAGTTAAGACAGTTCCGGTGGCGTAACGCTCTAGGTCGGATCTGGAGCCGAGGGGAGACCGCCAGTCTTAATCGTCATCGTCTCGAGCGGCTGGGATCGCATCGACAGGAGTCAAAGGCACGTCATAGCTGGCGAGGAGCCGGGCGATGTCGCCGCGCCTTCGTTGCAGCACCTCCTCGACCTTGCCCTTGAGCGGGTCGTCGCCGCGGCGAGTGCCCATCGCAATGGCGAAGGCGAGGCGGTCCTCGGGGCCGCTCGCAAGCGGCTCGACATGAAGCGGCCGGCCCTCGCGATGGGCGAAATGGCCGCCGACCGGGCCCCATACGAAGGCAACGTCGATCTCTCCATCCGCGACGGCGCGAACGATCCGGGCCTGGGGGTTGGCCCGAGAATAGTCGCCATACACCATGAAGCCGCGAACGTTGCCGACGATGCCCCGGCGGGAAAGGGCGTGCGCCGGCGGCGTGTTGGAGAAATCGTCGCCGATCATCTGCACGCCGATGCGCATGGTGCGGAGGCGCGGATCGTCGAACGACCTTACGGGCGCCACGCCCTCGCGGGTCACCGCGACATAGGTCGAGGCGTAATAAGGCTCGGTGGTGGCGAGCATTTCGAGACCGGACGCGACTCCGGGGATGAGATCGCAGCGCCCCGCGTTCAGAGTCTCGCGGATGTTGCCGCGTCGCTGCGCCCACCACGTATATTCGACCGGTCGGCCGAGATCGGCGGCGATGAGATCGACCAGCTTGTTCTCGAAACCTTCTCCGCGCTGATTGGAGAAAGGCATGTTGTTGGGGTCGGCGCAGACCCGAAGCGGCTCCGGCGCCGCGACCGCCGAGCAGCCGGCGAGGAGCAGGAGGAGGGCCGGCGCGAGCTTCATTGCCGCGAGTAGAGGAAGGCCGAAAGGTCGCGGGCGTGACCAGGTGTCACTCCGAGGCGAGGCATCGCGGTCCCGGGGGTGACCGACTGCGGGTCGACGAGCCAAAGCTGGAGGTTGGACGGTGTGTTGGCGAGTTTGCCGGCGATGACGGCGCGGCCGCCGAAACCCTCGAGCGGAGGGCCGACCTGGCCCTGCGCCTGGGGGACGCCGCTGATCACGTGGCAGGCGCCGCATCCGTAAAGCTGGAACAGGTCGCGTCCGCGGCGGATGTCGCCGCCGGTCATCGCCATCACCTTCATATCGAGCTGGGACTGGTCCTTGCGCGCCTCGCGCCAGATCGCCCCGGCGACGACGAGCAGCGCCAGCACAATGACCAAGGTCCACACGGTCCTTCGGGTGCGATCAGGCTTGAGCGGCATCGCGCGCCTCGCTTGCCTTGAGCCATTTCCACAGCAGCCACACGGCCGCGGCGAGATGGAAGGTGCCTCCCGGGATCCACATGATGAGACCCGCGAGTTGCTGGTCCTGGGCGGGGCTGAGGCCCTCCGGAGTGAGGCCGAGAGCGGCGTAGCCGTCGTACCAGGGGCTCGACGACAGCGCCATCAGGGCGCCGAGCAGGCCCCCGATCATCGATGTGAGGAACAGGCACAGGATCGCGGTCCCTTGCCCGCCGCGGCCGAACAGCATCGCCCACCAGAACAGCAGGGCCGTGACGATGAAGGACAGGTGCTGGGCGATGTGCCATCCGGTGTTTTGCAGTGCGAGATCGAACAGGCGGGGAGCGTGCCACGCCCAGATGGCGATCCCCTGGAGCACGGTCGCGACGACGGGATCGGTAAGGACTCGCCAGATCGGCAAGCGCGTGACCGCCGCGCCGGCGGAGCGCAGTGGGTTGGGCAAGCCCCACAGGAAGGCCGGGCCGGGACGGCCGGCGACGATCAGAAGCGCCGCGACGAGCATGATCAGCTCGTGCTCGATCATGTGAATGGTAAAGCTGCGCTCGCCGGCTTCGTGGAGCGGCGAGATCAGCGAAGCCGCGAGAGTGAGCCAGCCGAGGCCGAACAGCAATGCCTCGCGTCGGATCGCGGGGCGGCCGCGGTCCGCGCGGCTCCACAGGCGGGCCAGGCCGACCGCATAGACGATCGCGCTGAGGAGTAGCGGGATGGTGACGAGCGGGTCGAGAGTCCAGCCGGCGCCATGATCCTGCCCGTCATGGGCAAAAGCGGGCGATGCCGCGAGCAGAAGGACGAGGGGCGGCGCGATCCTCATCACAGACACCGCGGGACGATGAAGCCGGAGAGCAGCTGGAGGATCAGGGCGAAGGTCAGTAACGCCGCGAGCAGGATCCCGGTAAGGCCGAGGAATCGGCGCCCTTCGGTCTCATCGGCCCCGCGCCGGAAGATCTTCCACGAGAAGAAGCCGCCGGCGACCGCCAGAGCGAGGCCGATCAGGTTCACCGTCGCGTTGAACGCCCAGTCGGTGGCGGTGCAATTGTCGAACGCGGCGTTGGAGCCGGTCTGGTGCGCTCCGAACCAGGCGAGCCCCGCCAGGAGCAGGCCGGCCCAGGGCATGAGGTGCTCGATGAGCTCTTCGCGCTTCATGTCGATACGAACCAGCGCGGGACCCAGTAGATCAGAACGTAGATGGGCAGCCAGCACAGCCAGACGAAGCGCCAGTACATCGCGTTCTCGCTGACGTCGACGAAGCGCCTGCCCTCGACTCCGTGCTTGGTGTGCATCAGCGCCGTCAGCACCAACGTGTCCACCCAGTCGGTGAGGATGTGGGTCGTGTGGAGGAAGAGCAGAGCCCATAGGATGGAGGCATAGGCGTTGTCGTACCAATAGACGTTGAGCGCGGGGAACTCGAAGGCGCGGATGGCGAGCAGGGCCGCGCCGATCAGGCTGATCACGATGAGCAGCCAGCGCGCTTCGCGCAGTTTGCCGTGCTCGGCAGCATGTTTGAGCATCGAATTGGGCAGCTCGCTGGCGAGCAGCAGGATCGTGAACAAGGTGCCCGGCAGAAGGTCTGGGGGCTCGACCGCGGGCGGCCAGGCCTGCTCCTGGTTCCACAGGAAGAAATAGCTGGCGATGGTGAGAACGAAGAAAGTGCCTTCGATGAGGAAGAAGGCCGTCACCCCCCACCAGGTCAGGCTGCGGTGGCCGAAAGCGTGGGTCGGAAGGGTCGCGAGGTCGCGGGTGAAGCGGGGCTGCAGCATCAGTCGATCACCGGCTCGGGGTGGATGGAATGCTCCTTCGGCCAGAACCACCAGATCAGCGCAGCGCCGACCGGAACGCCGCCGATCACCACCCCCCAGGGCGTGAAGATCGAGCCGACGAAGGCAATCCCGCTCAGCACCGCGGCGACGAA
Organism: Pseudomonadota bacterium; assembly: GCA_023416515.1. Taxonomy (GTDB): domain Bacteria; phylum Pseudomonadota; class Alphaproteobacteria; order Sphingomonadales; family Sphingomonadaceae; genus Allosphingosinicella. Next base: position 14,777 of record JAEZHP010000165.1, read on the forward strand.
CGGCCAGACGCTCGGAAGCGGCGAGGGCTCGCGGATGTCGGGCTCGGCATCGAGCACCCTGGTGAGAAGGAGTTCCTTCTCGTCGACCCTGAGACCGGTGACGACGTGAAGATGGCCGCGATTGTCCCACAGCGGCGTGTGGCCGGTCGAGACGGGGATGTGCGCGAAATTATAGGGGGCCGGAGGCGACTGGGCCGCCCATTCGAGCCCCGGCGCACCCCACGGGTTCGGCCCCGCGACTTCGCCTCGCTTAAGCGAGAGCAAGGCGTTGCCGACGAAGCTCAAGACGCCCAGCGCCAGGATGAAGGCGCCGATCGTCGCGATCAGGTTGAGGGTCTCCCACTCCATGCCGGTGGGGTAGGTGTAGACACGGCGCGGCATGCCCATGATTCCGAGGAAGTGCATCGGGAAGAACGTCGTGTGGAAGCCCGCGAAGGTCAGCGCGAACGAGACCCTTCCGAGAGTCTCCGACATCATCCGACCCGTGATCTTCGGCCACCAGTAGGTGAGCGCGCCGAGCAGGGGGAACACCGCGCCGCCGATCAGCACATAGTGGAAGTGGGCCACGACGAAGAAGGTGTCGTGGAGCTGGAGATCGAGCGGAACGCTGGCCAGCATCACCCCGGTGAGGCCGCCCATCACGAAGGTGATGATGAAGCCGACCACCCATAGCATCGGCACGCGGAAGCGCGGGCGGCCGTCCCACATCGTCGCGATCCAGCAGAAGATCTGGATCGCCGCCGGGATCGCCACGCTCATGCTCGCCGCGGTGTAGAAGGCATAGCCGAGGCGCGGCAGGCCGGTGGCGAACATGTGGTGCACCCACAGGCCGAAGGAGAGCAGGCCGTTGCCCATCAATGCGAGGACGACCGCCGGGTAGGCGAAGATGGCGCGCCTCGAGAAAGTCTGGACGATCTCGCTGACGAAGCCGGTCGCCGGAACGAAGATGATGTACACCTCCGGATGGCCGAAGAACCAGAACAGGTGCTGCCAGAGCAGATTGTCGCCATTCTCGTAGGGATTGTAGAATTGAGTGCCCACGAGCCGGTCGGCGAGGAGCATGCCCGAGGCCAGCGCGACGGCTGGCATGGAGAAGATCACCATCAGCGACATGATGAGGATCGACCAGACGAACAGAGGCATCCGAGCCAGCGTCATTCCCGGAGCGCGCTGCTTGAGGATCGTCGCGGTGAGGCTGACCGCGACGGCGAGGGCCGCGACCTCGGTGAACGTCACCATCTGTGCCCAGATGTCGCTTCGCTTGCCCGGCGAATATTCGGGCCCCGACAGCGGTGTGTAGGCGAACCAGCCTGCGTCCGGGCCGACGTCCATCGCGAAGGCGACCCAAAGCATGAGGCCGCCGAACAGATACATATAGTAGCTGAAGGCGTGGAGGCGCGGGAAGGCGATGGCACGGGTGCCGAGCATCAGCGGCACGAGATAGATCGCCATCGCGTCCATCACCGGCACGGCGAACAGGAACATCATCGTCGTTCCGTGCATGGTGAAGATCTGGTTGTAGCGGTCGGGGTCGATCAGCCCGCTTTCGGGAGTGGCGAGCTGAAGCCGGATCGCCAAGGCGAGCACGCCGCCGAGCGCGAGGAAGGCGATCGCGGTCGCAAGATAGCGCCGGCCGATTTCCTTATGGTCGTTGGTGCTGAGCCAGCCAATCACCCCACCCGGGCGGCTCCAGGTCCGGTAGAGGCGATGGTGAAGCGCCTCTCCGCTCAGCATCTCGCCGTCGCGGTCCGCGTGGTGGAAGCGCGACTTGTCGGTCACCGAAGGCTCTCCAGATAGGCGACGACCGCGTGCAGCTCGTTGGGATCGAGGCCGACCACGGGCATCTGGTTGCCGGGCTTGGCGCTCTGCGGGTCGGCGACCCAGCCATAGAGATGCCCCCGGGTCATCGGATAGGTGCCGGCGCCGATCGAAAGGCGGCTGGCGACATGGGTGAGGTCGGGACCGACCCTACCGCTGGCGTTGGTGCCGGTGATGTTGTGGCAGCTCGCGCACTCGCGAGTGGTCACGTAATTGAAGCCGGCCTGGCGGAGCGGATTGTCGGGCGCCGGCGGCGGCGCGAGCTGCGCCATCCTCCAGCGCGCGAAATCCTCGCGCGATTCGACGATCACGTCGAACGCCATGTGAGCGTGCTGTAGCCCGCAATATTCCGCGCACTGGCCGCGATAGCGCCCTACCGCGGTGGGAGTGACGATGATGTCGTTCTGGCGGCCGGGGATGAGGTCCTGCTTGCCGGCAAGGTTCGGGATCCAGAAGCTGTGGATCACGTCGTTGCTTCGAAGCGTGATCCGGGCCGGCACCCCGACCGGAAGGTGGATCTCGTTCGCGGTGGTGAAGCCCTGGTTGGCCTGGACTCCGCCATAATCGACCTGCCACCACCATTGGCGGGCGGTGACGGTGACATCGAGAAGTGGGTCGGCCGTCGAGGCGACCGCACGCCGGTCGCCGAGCCAGCTGAAGATGGTGAGCAAGGCGAGGCCGAGTCCGACCAGGACGACCCAGACGATGAGAAGCTTGCTGAGGGTGCGGGCGCGCGGATCGACCGCGCGCTCGTCCGCCATTCCGTCACCCCGGCTGCCTCGGCGGCGAAGTATCGCTGCGGCGAGGCCCGCAAGGACGAGAAGGAAGAAGACCGCCGCCACCAGGTTGAAGATCGTGAACAGGCTGTTGAAACCCTGGCTGCCGAGGCCCTGGCCGCCGGTCGCCGTCTGGACGCCGTTGCAGCCCGCCAGCAAGGCGGGGAGGAGGAGAGCGGCGCGCCTCATTCGGGATTGTCCTCCGGAGTCGCGGAATCCTGCTCGGGCGTGACCCGGCGCGCAGGCATCGCCTCCTCCAGCGATAGAGGCTCGCGCGCCATGAGGTCGTCGGTCCGCCCGGGCCGAGTGTCCATCGGGGTGTGGGCGCCGAGCGAACGGACATAGGCGGCGATTTGCCAGGCCTGATTCTCTGTGATCCGGCCGTCGAAGCTCGGCATCCCGTTGGGGCGGCCGTCGAGGATCGAACGGACGATATCCTCGATCTCGCCGCCATAGCGCCATTCGTCGTCGATCAGCGGCGGGCCCATTCCGCCGCCGCCGGTACCGTGGCAACCCACGCAGTTGAACGCCATGTACCAGCGCTGTCCCTGCGCGATCTGGAAGGCGTTGATCTGATAGGCCTGGCCGCGCGGATCGACTCCCGACGCGAGCACCGGCCCGGTCTCCGCGACCGGCTGGCCGCGATAGTCGCGCCGCTCCCGATCGCAGCCGGCGAGCGCGAGCAGGGTCATTGCCGCGAGGCTAATTCGGCAGTGCGAAGACATAGAGCCTCCCTCCTGCCTGTGTGCGGTTGGCAAGACCCTGGGTCGCGTTGACGAAGCCCAGCGCCGTGGTCCGATCGCGTGTGTCGATGCCGCCGGCAACCGTCGCCCCGGCCCAGCCGCCGACTCCGTCGAGGATCGCGATATATTGGCGGCCGTCGGGGCCGCGATAGCTGATCGGCTGGCCGATGATCCCGGACTGGGTCCTGAACCGCCACAGAAGCTCGCCGGTGCGCGCGTTCACCGCCTTGAGCCAGCCGTCCATGGTTCCGTAGAAAACGACGTCGCCCGCGGTGACCAGCGCTCCGCTCCACAGCGGCAGATCCTCGCGCACCCGCCACACCGGCCGCCGCCGGGCCGGGTCCCAGGCCGTGAACATGCCGCGATGGCCGCCGGGGCCGGCATACATCCGGCTCTCGCTTCCGAGATAGGGCGTGCCAGCCACGTAATTCGCCTCGGTAAGGCCGTGGTCCATGCACAGGTTGAGGTGTGGAACGTAGAGAAGTCCGGTGCGCGGAGAATAGGCCGACGGATTCCAGTCCTTGCCGCCCGGAGGCGCCGGACAGATGTTGCGGACGACCCGCCCCGCCTGAGGCACCTTCTCGCGATTGGCGACGAGACGGCCGGTGGCGAGGTCGACTCCGAGCGAGCTGTTGACCGTGGTGTAGGGGTCGGCCGAGATCACCTGCCCGGAGCGGCGGTCAATCACATACATGTAGCCGGTGCGGCCGGGACGGACGAGCACCTCGCGGCGCTGGCCGCCGACCATCATGTCGAGAAGGATGCTCTCGTTGACATCGTCATGGTCGAACATGTCGTGCGGGCTTGAATGGTAGAACCAGCGCGCGTGGCCGGTGCGGACGTCGCGGGCGAAGAAGCCGGCGGTCCACTTGTTCTCGCCGGGGCGCTGCTGCGGGTTCCACGGACCGGGGTTGCCGGTGCCGTAATAGATCATGTGGAGCGCGGGATCGTAGCTGATCCAGCCCCAGCCGGTGCCGCCGCCGATCCGCCACGCCTCTGGCGGCCAGGACGTCACGCCGAGGTCGCGGCCCTGCTCGGTCGGGTAGAAAGGTCGGAATTCGGGGCCGATCAGGACATCGCTGTCGGGTCCGGTCGACCAGGCCTTCCAGGCCAGCGCGCCCGAGCCGGCGTCGAGCGCCGCGAGCCAGCCGCGAACTCCGAACTCCCCACCCGAATTGCCGACCAGTACCCGCCCGTCGGCGACCAGCGGCGCCATCGTGATCGTCTCGCCGACCATGATGTTGGCGAGCTGGGTGCGCCAGATCTGGCGGCCGCTCGCGGCATCGAGAGCGATGGTCGCGCCGTCGAGGGTGTTGAAGAACAGGCGGCCATTGTCGAAGGTCATGCCGCGGTTGACGACGTCGCAGCAGGCGACGCCCTGGGCGGCCTGCACCGGCTGCGGCCGGAACACCCATTTCGGACGCCCGAGATTGGCGAGGTCGAAGGCGTAGACCGTGTTGGGGAACGGCGTGACGACATACATCATCGAGCCGACCACGAGCGGCGCGGCTTCGTGGCCGCGGTCGATTCCAGTGTCGAAGGTGAAGACGGGCCGCAAGTTGCCCACGTTGCCGGCGTTGATCTGGCCGAGCGGCGAGTAGCGCGTGCTGGCATAATCGCCGGCCGGCATCGTCCACTGGCCGTCTTCCTGCCGGGCGGCGGAGGGGGCGGGAACGCTCAGTGGCGCCTCAAGCCGCGACACCGTCTCGACTCGGTGGAACGGCACCGCCTCCTCGCGGGCCGTCGTCCCAAGCGAATGGACAACGAGCAGGACCAGGAGCGCGACGAGCAGCAGCCCCGCTAACGGAGTCCAGCCTTTCAAGAGACTTTTGAGCGACACCCCTGTCTTGCGCTCCCTTTGGACGACGTGCTTGTCGAACGGATCGGCGACTTCTCAAATGATCTGGATTAAGTCTCAGGGCGGCAGGACGGCGACGCCCCAGGGCCGATTGCCGGCCGGAAAACGGGCGACGACCTGCATCGTTGCGGCATCGACCATCGCGACGTCGTTGGACGGGCCGTTGGCGGTGAACAGGAAGCGGCCGTCCGGGGTCGCGGCGACGCCCCAGGGGCGCTCGCCGACTCCGACCCGGCCGGTGACCTGGAGGTCGTCCGGCTTGAGCCGGACCAGCTCGCCGCCGCGTCCGGTGGTGACGAAAATCGCCGCCTGGGTCACGGCAAGGCCCATCGGGCGGACCGTCTCGCCGGGAATGACGACTCGGGTGAGCAGCCGGCCCGCGACAGGATCGATCGCTGCAACGCTTGCGTCATTCTCGCCCGGCACGAGCGCGCGAGCGCCGACGAACATGACGTTCCGCGGTCGCTCGCCGACCGGAATGCGGTGAAGAAGCCGCAAGCTTCTTGAGTCGATGACTGAGGCGGTGCTGTCCCCTTCCGATGTCGCAACGACGAGCCGCCCATCGGGAGAAACCGCGGCGCCTTCCGGCTCGCCGCCGATCTCGACCTGGCCGAGCACGCGGCCGGTCCGCGCATCCATCGCGACGACGAGGCCGGTATCCTCGCTTGCGACGAAGAGCCGCCCGCCGTCCGGGCTCACGGCAACCGTCTCCGGGTCGGAAACGCCGCGAAGCACGCGAAGAACTCGCCCTGACGCGACATCGAGCACCGCGATGCCATCGGCCGTCCTGTCGGCCGGCGGAAGCGTGCTCTCGTCAACGCCCGGCCCGCTCATCGGCGAGCCGCTGAGAGCGATGTAGAGAAGCCGTCCGTCCGGGCTCGCCACGATACCGCGCGGCCGTTTGCCCAGCGCTATTCGGCCGGTCACCCGACGTGAGCCGGCATCGATGAGGGTGAGATCGCCCGAATTCTCGTTGGTGACGAAGACACGTGGACCCGGAGGAGCCGGCGGATCCTCCTCGGCGCTGCACGACATCAGCAGGAATGCGGCCAGGAACCCGCACGCACGGACCCGGGCGTTCACGGAAATGCCCCACATTGCGGCCGCTGAACCCGCGAGCGACATTACGGTTCCGCAACAGCGGGGCTTGCGGGCGCACCGCCTCATGCGCCAGATCGTGCCATGAAGCATGTCGCCAGGGACCGTTACGACAGCGTCGCCATCGTCCTCCACTGGACGATCGCGGCGTTGATCCTCGCCAACATTCCGATCGGTGCGTTCAGCGACCAGATCGAGGACGGGCTCGGGGCGAGCCCCATGTGGCTTCACAAGTCGATCGGCCTCACCGTCCTGCTGCTCAGCCTGGTCAGGCTGGCCTGGCGCCTTACGCACCGCCCGCCGGTGCCGGTCATGGAAGGCTGGCGCTCCGGACTGGCCAGAGCGGTTCACTGGGCATTCTACGCCCTCATCATCCTGGTGCCCCTGACCGGCTGGATGCGCTCGTCGGCGGGCCGCTACCCGCTCCGCTGGTTCGAGCTGTTCGACGTCCCGAAGTTCGCGATCATGCCGAAGTCCGCGGAAGCGGCGGCCGTTTCGGTTGCCCATGAATGGCTGGCCTGGACGATGACAGCGCTCATCGCGCTCCATATCGGTGCAGCGCTTCACCATGGCTGGGTCAGGCGTGACGGGGTGGTGCGCCGGATGTGGCCGCGGGCAGAGAGCGGCTGAGGCACGACACGGCGGGATCGAGCATTCCCCCGGAACCACGCCTCACGGAGTCTGTTGCTGTTCATGGCCGCAGGCCCGCGACCGCAATCGGAGAGAGGCCATGTTCAAGGTCGGCTACATCATCGGCAGCCTGGCGAAGGGATCGATCAACCGGAGGCTCGCCGGAGCGCTGATCAAGCTCGCGCCCGAGGGAATGGAATTCCACGAAATCTCGTACGCCGAGCTTCCGCTCTACAGCTACGATTACGACGCCGATTATCCGGAGGTCGCCCGGCGCTTCAAGGAGGCGATCACATCGAGCGACGCGATCCTGTTCGTGACCCCGGAATATAACCGTTCGATCCCGGGCGCCCTCAAGAACGCGATCGACTGGGCGAGCAGGCCCTATGGGACCAACGCCTTCACCCGCAAGCCGTCGGCGGTGATCGGAACCTCGCCCGGAGCGATCGGAACCGCGGTCGCTCAGCAGAGCCTGCGCAGCGTGCTCAGCTTCTGCAACTCGCCGCAGATGAACTGGCCGGAGGCCTATATCCAGTACAAGGACGGGATGATCGGCGACGACGGCGACGTCACGATCGACTCCACCCGCGAGTTCCTGAGCAGCTATATGGCCGAGTTCAAGGCGTTCATCGGGCGCGTGCTCACCGTCCACCCGCGGGAGAGCTGAAGCTCGAAATAAACGGAGGGGAATATGATCGACCTCGTCATCACCCAGCGCCGCCGAAGCCTCGGCGGCTTCGAGGTCGGCCGGGTGCTCCCCTTTGCCAAGCACCGGATGGTCGGGCCGTTCATCTTCTTTGACCATATGGGACCGGTCACGTTCGAGCCCGGCATTCCGCGCGACGTCGACGTGAGGCCGCACCCGCATATCGGGCTGGCGACGATCACCTATCTGTTCGACGGCGAGATCATGCACCGCGACAGCGTCGGCTCGGAGCAGCCGATCCGCCCGGGCGAGGTCAACTGGATGACCGCCGGCCGCGGGATAACGCATTCCGAGCGGTTCGAGCGCGCGCGGCTCGAGGGCGGCTACATGAACGGGATCCAGGCCTGGGTGGCCCTTCCCGACGGAGCCGAAGAGAGCGACCCAGGCTTCTCCCATCATGAGGAGCGCGATCTCCCCACTTTCGCTGCGGACGGCGCGCGAGTCCGCCTGATCGCCGGCGAGGTCTTCGGGCTCAAGGCCAAGGTGAACACGCTGTCCCCGCTCTTCTACCTCCACTGGGATCTCGATCCGGGCGGGCGGGCGGCGCTTCCCGCCGACTATCCGGAACGGGCGCTTTATGTCGCCGAGGGCGCGATCATTCTCGCCGGCGAGAGGCTGGGGGAAGGCCAGATGGCGGTGCTCGCGCCCGGCGAGACGGCAAGCTTCGTCGCGGACGGCCCGGCCAAGGTGATGGCGCTCGGCGGCGAGCCGGTCGGGCCGCGCTTCATCGAATGGAATTTCGTGTCGTCGTCGCGCGAGAGGATCGAGCAGGCGAAGGAAGACTGGCGCGCGGGGCGGATGAAGCTGCCCGACCTGGACCATGAGGAGTGGATCCCGCTTCCGCCCGACCCGCCGCCGCCGGCCAACCCCATGTCCTAACCAAGCAGCTCCCGGAGATGATCAGGAAGGACCGTTTGTCGCGGACGGTGGAAACAACTCGCTGAGGTCAGGCCCGACCGGGACGATCCCGGTCGGGTTTATGTTTCGGTGGCTCTCGTAATAATGGCGCTTGATGTGATCCATGTTCACCGTTGCTGCCACTCCGGGAAGGCTGAGTATGTCGCGAACGAGCAGCGACAGCGCCGGGTAATCGGCGATCCGGCGCAGGTTGCACTTGAAGTGGCCGTGATAGACCGGGTCGAAGCGGAGCAGGGTCGTGAACAGGCGGATGTCGGCTTCGGTCAGCCGGGCGCCCATCAGGTAGCGTCGGTCTGAAAGCCGCTCCTCGAGCTCGTCGAGGGTCTCGAAGAGGGGATAGACGGCTTCCTCATAGGCGGCTTGGGTGGTGGCGAAGCCGGCTTTGTAAACGCCGTTGTTGACCCGGTCATAGATGCGCTCGTTGAGAGCATCGATCTCGCCTCGAAGCTCGGGCGGATAATAGTCGCCCGGTAGAGCGCCGACGCCGTCGAAGGCGGAACCGAGCATGCGCAGGATTTCGGAGGATTCGTTGTTGACGATGGTGCCGGTCCGCCGGTCCCACAGCACCGGAACGGTGACTCGGCCGCTATAGTCGGGGTCGGCGGCGAGATAGACCTGATAGAGATAGTCGGCGTGATGGACCGGGTCGGGGATGACTCCAGGGCCCCGCGCGAAGGTCCAGCCATTCTCCGCCATCAGCCAGTGTGTCGCCGAGACGGAAATCATGTCCTCGAGCCCTTTCAAGGCCCGCATGATCAGCGCGCGGTGGGCCCAGGGGCAGGCGAGGCAGACATAGAGATGATAGCGGCCCGGCTCCGCTGCGAAGCCGCCCTCACCCGTCGGGCCGGGGCTTCCGTCCGGAGTCACCCAGTTGCGGAAGGCGCTGTCCTGGCGAACGAAGCGGCCGCCGGTCGCCGACGTATCGTACCAGCGATCGTGCCACTTGCCGTCGACGAGCAGTCCCATGAGACCTCCTGCAAAGCGGGTGAGCCAATCCAACCGTCCTAGGCCGGCGGGGTTGCACCTATGCGCCGCCGGCCGGTGGAGGCGGCTCCCCCGGGGAGACGGGGAGATGCCAGCCGCGGCGGATGGCGACGAGGCGGAGCGCGAAGCAGGCGAGGCCGCCGGTGACCGCGGTGAGAACCACGGGAAAGCCGAGCAGCTCGCCAACCACAACGATGCCCGCGCCGAGGAGCGCCGCGACGGCATAAAAATCTCGGCGCAAAACGGCGGGGATCTCGGCGAGAAGGATGTCGCGGAGCATGCCCCCGCCGACTCCGGTCACCATTCCGAGCAGGGCCGCCATGACCGGGCTGAGCCCGAACGCCAGCGCCTTCTCTGCCCCGGCGACGCAGAAGAAGGCCAGTCCCGCCGCATCGAGCAGGCGCACCGGATTGCGCAGTTTCTCGATCAATCCGCAAAAGAAGAAGGCGATCAGGCCGGCGATTAGCGACACCGCCAGATAGCGCCAGTCGACCAGGGCAGCGGGCGGGACGGCACCGATCATCAAGTCGCGGCTGAGTCCGCCGAAGGTCGCGGTCACGAAGCCGATCACCAGCACGCCGTACATGTCGAGCCGTTGCCGAACGCCGGCCATCGACCCGCTGATCGCGAAGGCGAAGGTCCCGCACAGATCGAGCGTGATGACGAGCGAGCGCACCGGCTCGCTGTTGGGATCGATTTCCGGGATCGGCACCATGCGCGCTGCTTAGCGCGATGGTGCGATCCAGGCCATCGCAGCGGTCACCATCGTTTCAACGCCGGTTCGAAGGGTCGGGTGGAGGACCGGTGCGAAGCGGGGATTGTGGTTGGTCGGGATCTCGTTGAGCCGGCCTTCCGCCTTCGCCTTCTCGTAGCTGTCCGGATCGGTGCCGCCGACGAACCAGAAGACCGAGGGGACCCCCCATTCGCCTCCGAATGAGCCGAAATCCTCGCTCGCTGAGGTGGGTCCGACGTGGCGCACCCGCTCCTCGCTGAACTGCGCCTCGAACGCGGCCCGGACCCGAGCAGCGGCGTCCGAGTCGTTGACGACGAGCGGATAGCGGTCGAGCGGAACGATCTCGGGCGGCTTGGGAGCGCCCGACGCCTCGGCCTCGGAATTGACGATCCGGGTGATCGCGGCGAGCACGCGCTCGCGCACCTGGTCGTCGAAGGTCCGGATGTTGAGGAGGATGACGGCCTCGTCGGGAATGACGTTCGCCTTCGTCCCGGCCTGCAGTGCCCCGACAGTGACCACGGCGGCTTCGCTTGCGCCGATCTCACGCGAGACGATGGTCTGAAGGCGCATCACCGTGGCCGCCGCCATGACGACGGGGTCGACGCTCGCCTGAGGCATGGAGCCGTGGGCGCCGCGCCCGAACAGAGTGATCTTGAAGCTGTCCGCGGCCGAGGTGATGGCGCCGCTGCGCCCAGCGACTGCGCCCGCGGGCCCAACCATGACATGCTGGCCGAGCACAACCTCTGGCTTGGGAAAGCGGTCGAACAGGCCGTCGTCGATCATCGCTCGGGCGCCCTGGGCGGTCTCTTCGCCGGGCTGGAACACCGCCATGATCGTGCCGCGCCACGACTCGCGCTGCTCGGCCAAGATCCGCGCCGCCCCGGCGAGCCAGGTCACGTGCATGTCGTGGCCGCAGGCGTGCATGACCGGAGTCTCGACGCCGTCGGCGCCGGTGGCGGTGACTTTGCTGGCATAGGGAAGGCCGGTCGCTTCCTTGATCGGAAGCGCGTCCATGTCGGCGCGAAGCATGATCGTGGGGCCGTCGCCGTTCTTGAGGAGGCCGACGACTCCGGTGCCGCCGACCCCCGCGGTCACCTCGAAGCCGCAGTCGCGCAATCGATCGGCCGCGATGCCCGCGGTGCGGGTCTCCTGCATCGACAGCTCGGGATGGGCGTGAATATCCTTGTAAAGCGCTTCGAGGTCGGGAAGCAGGCCGTCGAGCGGGGCGAGGATTGCGGAAGCCTGAGATCCGGACTGGGCGGCCATCCCACCTCCTCCTCAATTCCAACTGGCCCAGTCTAAGCGCTCGAAACCGCAATGCGTTGCTACAGCCTCTCGCCCACCTGAAAAAACCAAAGGCGGACGGCCTGTCAGGACAGGCGCGGCTGATCCGAATAAGGCGCGGTCCAATCGCGGTCGTCGGCTTCAGTTGCCTCGGGCGGGTGGCCGGTCTGACGCTCGATGAGACGGCGCACCGGAGGGTCGCCCTCGCCCTTGTGCAGGGCACGGATCCGCTCCCCGACGGCCGCTTCGTCCAAGGTCAGGCGGCGGTTGTGGCGGACATATTCGGTCCAGGTCGGGCTGTGGTAGCGCTCGATCCACAGCTCCGGGTCGGCGAGGTCGCGCAGAAGCGACCAGCGGCGTGCTCCGTTGCGGCGTCGGACGACCCGGCGCTCGGCCATGACTTCGAGGAAGGCCGGCACGTCCTCGCGCGCGATCCGATATTCGATGGTTACGACGACCGGCCCGGTGCGCGCCTGGACGGGGACCGCGGTTGCGGGCTCGGAGAAGCCCATCGGGTCGAGGTTCATGTCCTCGGTCTCGGGAAGCCGGAACCAGCGGCCGAGCAGGATGCAGCCGACCTGAACTGCGGCGGCGATAAGGAGCGCGGTCGGAAGACTCCACAGCTCGGTGACGAAGCCCCAGGTCCAGGCGCCGATCGCCATGCCGCCGAACGTCGCCATCTGGTAGAGCGACAGGGCGCGGGCGACGACCCAGCGCGGCGACGACATTTGAACCGTCGCGTTGAGGATCGACACCACCAGCACCCAACCGCTGCCGCACAGCAGCAAGGCCGGCATGGTGATGAGGAGGGAGGTGCTGAACGCCGACACGACCATGCCGATGGCAGAGCCGAGCAAGGCGCAGCGGACGATCAGCTCGTTGGAGAATGCCAAGCGCAGCCGGTGCGAGCCCAGTGCTCCTGCCACCGCTCCGACCCCGAACGCGCCGAGGAGCAGGCCGTATATCTCGGCGCCGCCCTGGATCATGTCTCGGGCGATCAGCGGCATGAGGGCGCCGACGGCGCTGGAGCCGAGGCCGGTGACGAAGCCGCGTATCAGCGTCGTGTTGATCGCCGGGCTCATCGCGACGTAGCGGATGCCCGAGTGGATCGCTCGGCCGAGCCGCTCGCGTGGCAGCACGCGCTTCTCGAGCTTCGGCCGCCAGCTGAGGAGGACGAAGATAAGGGCGATATAGCTGACCGCGTTGATCGCGAAGGCGACCGCCGCGCCCGCAACCGCAACAATGACGCCGCCAATCGCTGGACCGAGGCTTCGCGCAAGGTTGAAGCCCATGCTGTTCAGAGTCACCGCCGACGGAATGATCTCACGCGGGACCATGATTCCGACGGACGCCTGCCAGGCGGGCGCGTTTAGCGCCGCGCCGCAGCCGATCAGGAAGGTGAAGAGGAGAAGAAGCCACGGCGTGACGAGGCCGAGATAGGCAACGAGGGCGAGGGCCGCCGACACGGCGAACATGAAGAGCTGGGAGACCAGCATCATCTTGCGCTTGTCGAAACCGTCGGCGAGCGCTCCCGCGACCAGGGCGAGGAGAACGATCGGAAGAGTGATCGAGGCCTGGACGAGGGTCACCATCTGAGGCGAAGCGCCGAGGTCGACCATCATCCAGGCGGCGCCGACGCTCTGGATCATTCCGCCGAAGCTGGAGAGCAAGGTGGCGGTCCACACGGCGCGGAAGATGGAATGGCGGAACGGCGCCATGCCGGACGCTGGCGCGGCGTGTGCCGCCTGAGTGCTCATGACCGTCGCGGTCGGATTGCCAACGACCTTCTCCGCTGCCGCCCTTCGCCCAACGCTGCGGCGCCGGAGGGGTTCAGAGCAACGGCGCCATCTGGCGGCCCTCCGGTCCACAGCGGCTTGACCCGCGCGAATTCATCCTTACGTCGGTCTCATGCATCGTCAGCCCGTCTTCAGGCGCTTTCGCACTCATTCGGGACAGCTCCTCGCGGGCGCCTAGCCCCAGCCCGCGCCATTTTTCCAAGCGGACTGGGGGGATTTTCCAAATCGGCATCGAATGAGAGCGCTTTGCGCTCCTTTGCCGTTTCAACGCTCCATTTCCGGCTGGCAGAAGCAACATGGCACAGGCTCACACGACGCGCGGCGCAAAGAAGCCGCCGATTCACCTTTCCGAAGCGGACTATGACGTCATCGCCGATCTGGCGCTGGCCATGCAGAAGCGCGCGCCCGATCTCTCCCAGCTGATCCTCGACGAGATCAATCGGGCCAAGGTTCATGCCAACGGCGCGGTCCCGAAAGACGTGGTGACGCTCGGCTCGGAAGTCGCCTTCCTCGACGACACGACCGGCGAGGAGCGGCGGCTCCAGCTCGTCCTTCCGCAGAACGCCGATATCCAGGCGGACCGCATTTCCGTCATGACCCCGGTCGGCGCCGGCCTCATCGGAATGAGCGTTGGCCGCGAGATCAGCTGGCCGACCCCCGACGGCCGTCCCCGGATCCTTCGAATCCTCGAGGTGAAGCAGCAGCCCTAGCGGGGCGTGCGGTCCTTATCCGCAGCCCTTCGCACCCGCGCGCCTTCACTCCTTGCCGCTGATCGAGGTTCTTCAGCCATGACCGACCATTCCGCCCTTCTCCACGACGCCCGTTCCGCCCTTTCCGAGCGTCTCGGCCGACCGCTCACGACAGAGGAGCAATCCTTTGTCGCACACCTCCTCGCCGACACCGGGATCGCCGCTCAAAGCTGGGCGTGGACTGAAGGCTTCCAGGACGTCGTGGCCAGCAGCAACGGTCTCGTCGGCGACCATGCGCGCTTTCTCGAGGAATGGCGCGGCGCGTTCGGTGCAGGCTATCGCGAAATGTTCGACCCTGCCGCGGCACTCGCCGACATCGTCGCGATCGAGGACATGGGCCCGGCCGACCGCATCGGAATCCGCGCCTACCGGCACAGCGACGATCCGACCACGCGGTTCCGCTTCAAACTCTATCATCGCGACGAGGCCGCGCCGCTCGCCGACGTGCTCGCTATCCTGGAGCCGATGGGCCTTCGAGCGATGGTCGAGGAAGGGTTCCCGGCGCGGCCGGCGTCGGGCGGCGAGATCTGGGTCCATGAATTCCTCGTCGACGACCCGCGCGGCGCCGACCTCGTCCTCGACGACGTCGCGCGCGAGTTCGAGGCGGCGTTCGTCGCCATCTGGAACGGCGAGACCGAGAATGACGGCTTCAACCGCCTGGTGCTCGAGATCGGCGCGCAGTGGCGCGACGCTGCTGCGATCCGCGCGCTCGCTCGCTACCGCCAGCAGACCCGCCTCGACGGTTCGCAGCGCACCCAGATCCGGGCGCTCGTCGAGCACGCCCATATCACCCGGCTGCTGATCGAGCTGTTCCGCGTGAAGTTCGATCCGGACAGCGGCGAGAGCCTCGACCAGCGCGAGATCAGCGCTGCGGACATTTCCCGCCTGATCGAGGAGCAGCTTCAGCTGGTGTCGAGCCTTGAGGACGACCGCGTTCTGCGCCGCCTCTACCAACTCGTCCTCGCGACCAAGCGCACCAACTTCTTCCAGCTCGACGGAGAGGGCCGGCCGAACCGCGCTATCGCCTTGAAGATCGCGAGCCGCGAGATCGCAGACCTTCCCGAGCCCAAGCCCTATCGCGAGATTTTCGTGTCCTCGCCGGACGTGGAAGGCGTCCACCTCCGCTTCGGCGCGGCGGCGCGCGGCGGCCTGCGCTGGTCCGACCGGCGCGACGACTTCCGCACTGAGGTGCTCGGCCTGGTCAAGGCGCAGCAGGTGAAGAATGCCGTGATCGTGCCGGTCGGCGCGAAGGGCGGCTTCATCGTCAAGGGCACCCGGCCGTCCGATCCGGCGGCGTTCCGCGAGGCGGGCAAGCAGGCCTACCGCGCTTTCCTGTCTGCGATGCTGGACGTCACCGACAATCTCGGCGCCGACGGCCAGCCGGTCGCTCCGGCGCGCACCGTCAGCCATGACGAGGCCGATCCCTATCTCGTCGTCGCCGCCGACAAGGGCACGGCGACCTTCTCCGACATCGCCAACGAGGTCGCGACCTCGCGCGGCTTCTGGCTCGGCGACGCTTTCGCGTCCGGCGGATCGGCCGGTTACGACCACAAGGCGATGGCGATCACCGCCCGCGGCGCCTGGGAAGCGGTCAAGCGGCACTTCCGCGAGGTCGGCAAGGACATCCAGAGCGAGGCGTTCACCGCCGTCGGAGTCGGCGACATGTCGGGCGACGTGTTCGGCAACGGCATGCTGCTCTCGAGGAAGACCAAGCTCGTCGCCGCGTTCGACCATCGCGACATCTTCATCGATCCGGATCCCGACCCCGAAACGTCGTGGGCGGAGCGCAAGCGGCTGTTCGAGCTTCAGGCCTCATCCTGGCAGGATTATGACCGTTCGAAGCTTTCGCGCGGCGGTACGGTGATTTCGCGCGGCGCTAAGTCGGCGGGTCTTTCGCCCGAGGCGCGAGCCGTGCTCGGCGTGGAGCAGGAGACGCTCACGCCCACCGAGCTCATCAAGGCGATCCTCCGGGCGCCGGTCGAATTGCTCTACATGGGCGGCATCGGCACCTATGTGAAATCCGCCGCCGAGAGCCATCTCGACGTGTCGGACAAGACCAACGACGCCATCCGCGTCGACGGCCGCGAGCTTCGCGCCGCGATCGTCGGCGAGGGCGCGAATCTCGGCTTCACCCAGGCGGGGCGGATCGAGTTCGCCCGGCGCGGCGGGCGGATCAACACCGATGCGATCGACAACAGCGCCGGGGTCGACAGCTCGGACCTCGAGGTCAACATCAAGATCCTGACGTCCGACCTCGAGCGGCGCGGCGACCTCTCGCGGCCCGACCGCGACTCGCTCCTCGTCGAGATGACCGATGAGGTCGCCGAGCATGTGCTGGCGCACAACCATTCTCAGACGCTCGCGCTCAGCCTGGTGGAGGCCGACGCGTCCGACCAGCTGGCCGAGCATGCGCATTTCATCGCCGAGCTCGAAGCTTCAGGGCGGCTCAACCGGGCAGTCGAGGGGCTTCCCGACGCGACGGCGCTCGAGGAGCGGCGCGAGCGGGGCGAAGGCCTGGCGCGGCCCGAGCTCGCGGTGCTGCTCGCTTACGGCAAACTCGATTTCTTCGACGAGCTGATCGCCACCGACGCGCCCGACGATCTTTATTTCGAGCGGACGCTGAAGGCCTATTTCCCCAAGCATCTGGCCCGGTTCGAGGAGGCGCTTGGCCGCCACCGGCTGCGGCGCGAGATCATCGCGACCGCGCTCGGCAACCGGCTGATCGACGTTGCCGGGGCGAGCTTCCCCCACCGGCTGCGCTCGGCGCTGGGCTGCGACGCCGCGACCGTCGCAATCGCCTTCGCCGCGGCGGAGGAGGTTTTCGGCCTTCGCGCGCTGTGGAGCGAGGTCGATGCGCTCGACAACCGGGTCGGCGCCGACGTCCAGAAGCAGCTCTATCTCGCCCTCGTCCGCGCTTACCGGCGGCAGACCCACGCCATCGCGGCGCGCCTGCCCGAGCGGGCGCAGACGGTGGAAGCGCTCGTCGCCTTCTACAGCGCTCCGGTCCGGGACCTGATCGCGCTGGGTGCCGATATGCTCGGCGACCGCGATCGCGACGCGCTTGCCGAGCGTGTGGCGGGGCTGACGCAGGCCGGCGTACCCGCCGAGCTGGCGGAGCGGATCGCGCTTCTTCCTCATCTCGGAGCGGCGACCGGAATCGCCGAGGTCGCTCAGGACCAGGAGGTGCCGCTCGCCGACATCGCCCGGCTGCACAGCGCGATCGGCGCGCGGCTCGGCTTCCACCGCTTCGTCGCGGTCGCCGACGATCTCGCGCGCGGCGCCGATCCCTATGAGGGTCTGGCGCTTCGGCGGCTCAAGTCGGACCTGCGGAGCGGCCAGGAAGCGCTGACGTGCAAAATCCTCGGCGAGGGAGCCGCGGGCGACCGCCTCGCGGCCTGGGCCGAGCGCAATTCGGAAACGGTGTCGACCGTCGTCGCCGCGATCGAGCGGGTCGAGAAATCGCCGGGAAGCTGGACCCTCGCCAAGCTGCTGGTGGCGGTCTCCGCGCTGCTGAAGCTGTAAGGGCTGCCCGCCGGTTACTCGGCGGGCGGGACTTCGCCGGTGTCCTCGGAGCGGTCGCGGTAGAGCGCTGCGCGCGCGAGCAGCATGAACGTGACCGGCGTCGTCAGCGTGACGAAGATGCCGATGAGCAGCTCGTGCACCGACAGGCGGGAGCGAAGTACAGAGAAGCAGACGATCGACGCGGTGACGATCAGCGCGAGGCCGAGCGTGCTGCCCATGGTCGGCGGGTGGAGCCGCTGGTAGAAGGTCCGCATCCGAAGCAGCCCCAGCGACCCTATGAGGGTGATCGCCGCGCCCGAAAGCACGAGGAAGGCGACGATGAGCGCCGCCCAGGCCGGAAGGTCGGGGGCCTGGATCATTCGATCACCTCGCCGCGCATCAGGAACTTGGACAAGGCCACCGTGCCGACGAAGCCGAGCAGGGCGATGACGAGCGCGGATTCGAAATAGAGCGTTCGGCCGGTCTGGATGCCGAAGGTCAGCAGCATGAGCAGCGCGTTGACATAAAGGGTGTCGAGGCCGAGCACCCGGTCCTGCGCGCGCGGGCCCACCAGGAGGCGCCAAGTCGC
The DNA here is from genome assembly GCA_023416515.1 of Pseudomonadota bacterium. GTDB lineage: Bacteria > Pseudomonadota > Alphaproteobacteria > Sphingomonadales > Sphingomonadaceae > Allosphingosinicella. The sequence continues at coordinate 32,960 of JAEZHP010000165.1, forward strand.
GCACATCATCGCGAGGCCGAGCATGACCTGCGCGGCGGTGATCGCCCATGCCAGGGTCAGCGTCGTCATCGCTCGAAGACTTCCATGAGAAGAGACTCGTAACGGTCCTTGATCAGGCGGATCCACGCCTCCTCGTCGATGAGGTCGAGGACGTGGACGAGCAGCACGCCCTCGCTCCGATCGAACTGCACCCAGCAGGTGCCCGGCGTCGCGGTGATGATGAGGGCGAGTACGGTGAGCGCATGGCGGTCGGTGAGGTCGACCGGCAGGCGAACGAAGGACGAGACCATTCCGGCGCGCGGGAACAGCACGATCCGGGCGACGGCGAAGTTAGAGCGGACGATGTCGCCCGCGACGATGGCGGCCAGTTTCAGGACGGCGCGGCCGGAGCGGATCCGGCTGGCCTTCGGACGGAGCGCGGCGATGCCGCGCACCGCCAGGAAGGTGACGGCCGCGCCGAGCAGCGCCTGGCCCGGCGAGAAAGACTGGGTGAGCAGTAGCCACATCGCGAACAAAGCGAGGGTCAGCAGCGGGTAGGGCAGGAGGCGCGTCATGGCACCCGCGTCCTTTCCTCCGCCTGCGGCGCGGTGAGGACCGCCCTGACATAGCCCTGGCGGTCCTGGAGCGACATGCCGGTGCGCTCCATGTAGCGCATGGTCGGACCGGCGAAGACCATCAGGCCGAGGCAGATGGCGAGGAGGATTCCGACCGGCACGGCTTCGGCGACGCGAAGCACCGGCTGCGGCTTGTCCGACGGCGCCCATAGGAGGTCGATGCCGGCGCGGGTCGTCGCGATGAGGGTCGCCAGGCCGGACAGGATGATGAGCGCGATCAGCCACCAAATGGGTCCTGCGATCCTGTCCTCGAGGCCGAGCAGCCCGTCGATGATCGCGAACTTGGCGACGAAGCCGGAAAGGGGCGGAAGGCCGGCGATCAGCACGGTGCAGAAGATGAAGCCGATCCCGAGGATGGCGATGGTCGCCGGGATGACGATTCCGACCTCGGGCTCGCCGTCCTCCTCGAGCGCTCCGGTATATTCATCGTCGAAGACCGGCTCGGCGATGGCAAGCGGTCCGGAGCCCTTCTCGCGCCGCTCGACCAACTCGACGAGGAGATAGAAAGCGGTGATGCCGAGAGTCGAGCTGACCAGGTAGAAGAGGGCGCCGCCGATCACCGCGCCTTCGCCGGCGCCGATCGTCGCGATGAGCGTGCCCGACGAGATCATCAGGCTGTAGCCGGCAAGCCGCGACAGGGTGCGGACCGCGAGAACTCCAATCGTGCCGAAGGTCATCGTCGCGATGCCGCCGAACAGCAGCCATTCCTCGCCGAAATTGGCGGACCAGCCGACGTCGCCGCTGAACAGCAGCAGATAGACGCGAAGCACCGCATAGACGCCGACCTTGCTGAGGATCGCGAACAGGGCGGCTACCGGCGGGGCGGCCGCGGCGTAGGTGCGCGGGAGCCAGAAGCCGAGCGGCCACATGCCCGCCTTCAACAAAAAGGCGATGCCGAGGATCGCCATCCCGCTCTGGAGGATGGCGAGGTCGGTGCCGGCGACGCCAGGAATGCGCACAGCCAGATCGGCCATATTGAGCGTGCCGGTGACTCCGTAGATGAGCGCGGCGCCGATCAGGAAGAGCAGCGAGGCGGCGATGTTGATCGCCACATAATGGAGCCCGGCCTTCACCCGAACCTTGCCCGATCCGTGGAGAAGCAAGCCGAAGGAAGCGGCGAGGAGCACTTCGAAGAAGACGAACAGGTTGAACAGGTCGCCGGTGAGGAAGGCCCCGTTGAGTCCCATCAGCTGGAGCAGGAACAAGGCGTGGAATCGAGGCCCGGCCCGGTCCCAGCGCGCAAGCGAATAGATCAGGGTCGTCAGCCCAAGAACGCTGGTGAGGACCAGCATCAAGGCCGACAGCCAGTCGATGACGAGAACAATTCCGAACGGCGCCGGCCATGCGCCGATCGGATAAGCGGTCGTCGCAGGCTCGCCGGCGAAGCCCGCGGACGCGGCCCCGCGCAGAAGCATGATCGAGATGACGAGCAGCGCCGCCGTCGTTCCGAGCGCGATCACCCGCTTGAGCACGCGCCGCCGCTCGTTCAGCACCAGCGTCACCGCCGCGGCGATCAGCGGCAGAAGGACCGGGGCGACGATCAGATGGTCTGTCCAGTTGAGGATCATTCGCCGTCGTCCCCGTCGACATGGTCGGTGCCGGTAAGGCCGCGCGAGGCGAGCAGGACGACGAGCAGCAAGGCGGTCATAGCGAACGAGATGACGATGGCGGTGAGGACCAGCGCCTGGGGAAGGGGATCGTCGTAGAGCGTCGGGTCGACAGCGCCCGAGCCGACGAGCGGGGGCGAGTCCACCTTGAGCCGGCCCATCGCGTAGATGAACAGGTTCACGGCGTAGGAGAGGAGCGACAGGCCGACGATCACCTGGAAGGTGCGCGGGCGAAGCAGAAGCCAGATTCCGGAGGCTGTGAGCACTCCGATCCCGAGGGCGAGAACCAGCTCCATCAGGCTTTCTCCGGCTCGGCTTCGGGCACCGGCTTGAGGGTGCGGGCGGGCGTTCGGATCGACTGGTGGGCGATGGCGATCAGGATCAGTGCTGTCGCCCCGACGACTAGGAGGAACACGCCGAGATCGAAGATGAGAGCGGTGGCGAGCGGAATCTGTCCGAGCAGCGGCACATCGAGATAGCGGAACCACGACGTCAGGAAGGGGCGGCCGAACAGCAGTGCGCCGAGTCCCGTCGCGACGGCCACGAGGAGCCCGAGGCCCGCCCAGGCAAGCGGCTGCACCCTCAGGCGCGCTTCGATGCGGCGGGTTCCGGACGCCATATATTGAAGGACCAGAGCGATCGACATGGTGATTCCGGCGGCGAAGCCGCCGCCGGGCAGATCGTGCCCGCGGACCAGCAGATACAGCGCGAACACGATGATGACCGGGAACAGCCACTCCATGATGACCCGGGGCACGAACATATAGTCGGCCAGCGTGTCGCCGAGGACGCGGCCCTCCTCGGCGTCATCGAAAGCGTCCTGCTTGCGCTGCTGCAGCGGGCTCCGGACGCTTTCCGGCGCCGGCCGGAATCGGCGGAGGAGCGAGAAGACGGTCAACCCGACGATGGCGAGGACGGTGATCTCGCCGAGCGTATCGAAGGCGCGGAAGTCGACCAGGATGACGTTGACGACATTGCGGCCGCCGCCTTCCGAATAGGAGCGTTCGATGAAGAAGCGCGAGATCGTGTCGGGCATCCCGCGGGTCATCACCGCATAGGACAGCAGGGTCATTCCGATCCCCGCGGCGATCGCGATGGCAAGGTCGGTGCCTCGGCGAAGGCGGACGCCGAGCGGCGTGCCCGCTTCGGGCCAGATGTCGGGCAGCCGCTTGGGAAGCCACCTCAGGCCGAGCAGGAGGAGGACGGTGGTGACCGTCTCGACCAGGAGCATGGTGAGCGCGAGGTCGGGCGCCGACAGCCATACGAAGCTGATGCAGCAGACGAGGCCTGCGCCCGCCATCAGGATGAGCGAGGCGAGGCGGTGATATTTGGCCTGCCACGCGGCGCCGACCGCGCAGGCGGCTCCGACCAGCCAGAGCACCGCAAAGCCCGGATCGAGGATCGTGCCGTCGTCGCGCCCGACCGCGTAGCCGTAGCGCAGGAACGGCAGGAGGGCGGCAAGTCCGGCGACGACGACCATCACCCTCAGCTGGATCTGGAGCCGGCGAGTCCCGAAGAAGCCCTCGAGCCAGCGCGCGGCCGTGACGATGAGGGAGAGCACCGTCTCGAACATCCTACGGCCCTTGAGGCGGCCGAGCAGCGGCACCGAGCGCGTCGCGTTGAGCCGCCTGCCGAACCACATGTAGCCGGCGACCCCGAGGGCCAATGCGAGGAAGCTGAGCATCAGCGGCTGGGTGAAGCCGTGCCAGATCGCAAGGCTGTAAGCGGGGGTGGCTGGTCCGAGGACGGAGCGGACGGCCGTGTCGAGATAGGGGCCGATCGTCGCCGCGGGCAGGATCCCGACGATCAGGCAGGTGACGACGAGGATCTCGATCGGCAGGCGCATCCAGCGCGGGGCTTCGCGCGGCTGGTGTGGAAGACCCTCGGGCGGCGGCCCGAAGAAGCTCTGGTGGATGAAGCGCACCGAATAAAGCACGCTGAAGGTGAGGCCGATGGTGGCGAGCCACGGCATCGCCTGGTCGAGGAAGGTGTCGTTGTAGTCCTCCAGCGCCTCGGCGAGGAACATCTCCTTGGACAGGAAGCCGTTGAGAAGCGGGACGCCCGCCATCGCCGCCGCCGCGACCATCGCCAAGGTCGCGGTGATCGGCATGAAGCGGTAGAGCCCGCTCAGCTTCCTGAGGTCGCGCGTGCCGGCCTCATGATCGATGATCCCAGCAGCCATGAACAACGATGCCTTGAAGGTGGCGTGGTTCAAGGTGTGGAAAATCGCCGCTACCGCCGCGAGCGGGCTTCCCAGGCCGAGCAGGAGGACGATGAGGCCGAGGTGGCTGATCGTCGAATAAGCGAGCAGGCCCTTCAGGTCCTGCTGGAAGATCGCTGCCCAGGCGCCGAGGATCAGGGTCACCAGGCCCGTGATCGTGACGATGAAATACCATTGGTCGGTGCCGGCGAGGACGGGCCAAAGCCGGATCAGGATGAACACGCCCGCCTTCACCATCGTCGCGGAATGGAGATAGGCCGACACCGGAGTGGGCGCGGCCATCGCGTGCGGAAGCCAGAAATGGAACGGGAACTGCGCGCTCTTGGTGAAGGCGCCGAGCAGGATCAGCAGCAAGGCCGGCAGATAGAGGTTGCTTCCGCGGATCGCGTCGCCCGATGCGAGCACGACGTCGAGATCGTAGCTTCCGACGATCTTGCCGATCAGAAGCACTCCCACGAGCAGGCACAGCCCTCCCGCCGCGGTGACGATCAGAGCCATTCGGGCGCCGCTGCGAGCAGCCTCGTTGTGGTGCCAGTAGCCGATGAGAAGGAAGGAAAAGAGGCTGGTCAGCTCCCAGAAGAAGACCAGCTGGACGAGGTTGCCCGACAGAACGAGGCCGAGCATCGACCCCATGAAAGCAAGAAGGAAGGAAAAGAAGCGCGGGACCGGGTCCTCGGGCGACATGTAGTAGCGCGCGTAGAGGACGACGAGGAAGCCGATGGCGAGGACGAGGAGCGCGAAGATCCAGGACAGGCCGTCCAGCCTGAGCAGGAGGTTGAGGCCCAGAGAAGGCAGCCATTCGACCTCGGCGCGGAGCACGCCGCCGCCGGAAACGGAGGGGTAAAGGAAAACCGCAAGCAAGGTGCCGACGAGCGCGACGGCGCCCGCCAGGATCCCCGACGCATTGCGGGCCCCCGGCGGAAGGAATGCGGCGACGAGGCTCCCCGCGAACGGCAGCGCGAGCATCAACCACAACAGATTGTCGCCCGGCGCTTCGATTACCGATCTCCCGTCCTGGAGGTTCAGCTCCGGCCGGCGACCGGGCTACGGCAGGCGAACGCGCCGCGCGCCCTCTCTATCCGGGCGCAGCGACGGGCGCCACCGCCGCCCTAAAAACATTGCGGCGTCCCCGCATCAAGCGCCTTTTGCCGCCCGCCGCGGCTTCCCCGCCAGGGACGCGGGGGTCAGGGCAGGAAGATTACGGCAGAGACCATTGCCAGGGTCAGGAGGACGATCCCGGAGGCAGGCAGGATCCACTTCAGCTCATCCGACGGCGAACGGATCGCTCCGGCCCCGGCTCGGGCAAGCGGAGCTGCGCGCCGCGACGCGACGCTCGCGAGCTGGCGGCCGAGGAGCATTCGCTCATTGTCCGAATGGTAAAGACGAGGGTTGGCGGAAATCATGATTTGGACCTTTCATTCTGGTGTCTTGGGATGCGGCGCGCCTCAGCGGGCGATGCAGCTCGGTTGAGCGGCGCCGGAGGTGCGTCAGAGCGCCGGGGACGAGCTGAGGACCCACCACAAGGCGCCGATGGCCACGAGGGCGGGCACGGCGATGAAGGCGATCATCGCGTTGACGGGGGTCTTGAGCTTGTCGCCATGATCGCGGTGAAATGCCTCGAGCTTGGCCGCGAAGCGCTCATCCGCCGTCATCACCGCATAATCGACCATCGGCAGATAGGGGTAGGAGCGGATCAGGGTTTCGAGATCGCGCTCGCCGAGGTGAGGATAGCGATCCACGAGCGCCTCGATCTTGAGAGCCGTCTGCGACAGCGGGCGCGACCGCGGGAAGATCTGAGAATAAGTCTGCGGATAAGGCTTGGCAGCCATGAACTTGCTCCTTTGCGAAGCGGGACGCGTAAGAACGCTGTTCCGCGCATGACGATAAGTAATCGCCCGGCACCGAAGCTCTTGATTTGTGTCCTGATCTGACAGGATGAAGTTTCGGGTGCCTCCCTTCAAACCGGGCGCAGGCGCTGGCGAAGCGCGCGCCCGGTCAGACGCCGATTTTAAGGCGCCGCGGGTCCCGAACAGTTCTGGTGATCTCGTCCTTCATGTCCTCTATAGCTTAGGAAGATAGATCGTTATTTCAAGGTGGTCGCGGCTTGTCTGAGCGCCGCTCCGGCCACGCTGTTGCGGCCGGCATAGAGGGCGTAGAGCAATATGCCGGCGACGTTCCAGACGAGGAACCAGAGCTGGGTCTGTTGCGGAAGGCTGGCGAAGAGATAGGCGCAGCCGGCGATCGCGATCGGGCCGACCAGCCAGGCGACCGGGGTCCGGTAGCCGCGCGGCGCGTCGGGCGCCCGCCGGCGCATGATCAGCATGCACAAGGCGACGGCGCTGAACGCGACGAGGGTGCCTGCATTAGCCAGGGCGACGATCTCGTCGAGCGGGAAGAATGCGGCGATTCCGCCGACCACGACGACCGTGAACAAGGTCGTGCGAAGTGGCACGCCTTTTGCCGACAGCCGCGCCAGGCTTCGCGGAAGAAGGCCGTCGCGGGCCATCACGAAGAAAATCCGGCTCTGTCCGTAGAAGAAGGCGAGGATCACCGTCGGCAGCGCGATCACGGCCGACAGAGCGAGGAAGTGAGCGGCGTCGGGCTGGCCCAGTTCGCGGAGAATGAGGGCGAGCGGCTCGGGGCTGTTGGCGAAGCTGGTGAACGGGACCGCGCCGAGCGCGACCGCGGCAATCACCGTGTAGATGGCGGCGCAGGCCAGCATCGAGCCGACGATCCCGATGGCGAGATCGCGCTTCGGGTTCTTGGTTTCCTCCGCCGCGGTGGCGATGGCATCGAAGCCGTAGAAGGCCGAGAAGATGATCGCCGCCGCCGCCATGATTCCGCGCTCGACCCCGTCCGGCCCCATCGTCTTGGCGAAACCGAATGGGCTGAACGGCTGAAGATTGGAGCTGTCGAAATGGGGGAGGGCGACGAATACGAAGAGCGCCAGCGCGGCGAGCTTCAGGAGCACGAGCAGAGCGTTGACCATCGCGCTCTTGCGCGTCCCGGCGACGAGCATTCCGGCGATCGCGAGGATGATGAAGACGGCTGGGAGGTTGATGATCCCGCCGGCATGGGGGCCCTGCATCAGCGCCATGGGGATCCCGGCCCAGTCGCGAAGCAAGGGCGCGGCATAGCCCGACCAGCCGACCGCGACGGCGCTGACGACCAGCGAATATTCGAGGATGAGGCTCCAGCCGATCACCCAGGCGACGAGCTCGCCGATGACGACGTAGGAATAGGTATAGGCGCTGCCTGAGGCCGGGATCATCGTCGCCATCTCGGCATAAGCGAGCGCCGCGCAGGCGCAGACGAAGCCGGCGATGACGAAGGAGAGAAGGACTGCGGGGCCGGCCTTGGCTGCGCCCACTCCGATCAGGGTCAGAATTCCGGTGCCGACGATCGCCCCCACTCCGAGCGCGACCAGGTGCGGCCAGCTCATCGTGCGGGCGAGCCTGTGCCCATCCTCATCTGCGCCCGCGTCGAGCAGCTTGCGTGCGTTCCAGCTCCTCACCGATCCCCTTTCGTCGTC
>JAEZHP010000127.1 GCA_023416515.1 Pseudomonadota bacterium
GCGACCGCAACCGCCGCGGCGGCCGTGGTGGCGGCGGCGGCGACCGTGGTGGTCGTGGCGGCGATCGGGGTGGTGACCGTGGTCCCCGTGGCGAGGGCGGCGATCGTCCCCGTCGTGACGGCGGCAACGACGACGGCCCCGCGCCCGAGTTCGCGCCGGCGTTTTTGACCGGCGATCGCGACTAAGGGACTTCCCATCAAAGTAGTACTTTGATGGGGACCCGATAGGCGTTCAGCCCTTCAAGGCTAGAAACAAGAGAAGGCCCCGCGAGCGATCGCGGGGCCTTTTTTGTTGATCGATCGTCTTGGATTGATCGCTTTCGTTACGATTGGTGTCGGGCCACACCGCCTAGGTTGCAGTCGTTCCGGCGACGGCGAACTGTGGCCCATGCATGCTACGCTTCTTCTACGGCAAGAATCAGCTGAATTCCGAGTGTCCAAAGCTCGACGCCCACGGTCGCGGCCACCGCCTCATCACGCGATTCGGAGATTTTCTGGAAATTGACGAGCCTCCGATTCCGCTGGATGCGGTTGAATTCACTCGTCGCTCGGTAGCCAACTTGATCCCCGGGCGAGGGCTTCGACGAGCCGATTGCTTGCTCGCGGCGTACTGACGCTCGCTCATCAAGGCCACTGAGAAGCCTTTCCAATACCTTCCCCACGGGTTCTTTTCGCTCCCTGACAAGGAGCGCGACCTTGGCGGCCGCGTCATCCCCGTCAGTTTCACGTATTTGTCTGGGCTCCGAACAAACGTGTACGCGATGCCCGTCGTAAACTATCCGGTGGAAGCCGTCGGGGGCGCCCTGAGCGTTCAGGGCGGTTCTGATCTCCGATGGCCTTATCAGCACCGAGTTATCCAACACCTTTTGCCGCTCGAAGAAGCCCGCGTAGTGCGACCAGTCAGAGAAACGTGGGGCTGCGTAGTATACCTCCGCACCATCGTTCTCCGCCTTAAGCAGCGTCTCGAACTGTCCTTCAGGCTCGGCCGTGTTGATAGAAAAGCGCCAGAACGGCCTGTCGAGAACGGGCTTGGCTGCTCCTGGGCTTGTCCTGCGGTATCTCGTGAGAGACTGCCCCAGCTTGAACTGCAGCATCAATGCGGCGCCGGGCCGATCGAAGGCGACGTCAAACCCGAGCTTCTTCTCCTGAATCAGGCTTGGGAGAAACGGGACCGCCCGAATGCCGGTCTGTTTCAGCAGCATCTCCGCCTCACGAGTCACGCCATAGCCGTATGAGAATTCCGAAAGCCTCTCATGCAACTCAATCACGCCGCAAATCCTGCCATTGAAACTGTTGCCGTCCTTAGTGCTGGCCAGTAGCCTTTGGCTATCCTTCTAAGTCAGCGAGGTGCCGGGACGTAGCGATGTTGGATCTGCGGGCGGTAGGACCACGAGTGTGGCCAAAGCATCTTCAGCCGCTTCATGATGACTCCTTCCATAAGGAGGCATTCGCGAATTGGTGGGAAAGGAATCAGGGCGAGATCGGTCATCTCCACCCACTTCTCGCAGAGCAATGGATCTATCGTCACTGGCGGTACACGGAATTCGCTTTTTTGCCTCTGGGTTCCCTGGAGTGGGATCTGCTGGAAATGACAGGCAACGAAATCTTGGAAAAGGTTAGGCGTGAAATCTCAAAGCAGCTTGATCCAGACTTCGACTACGAGCAGTTTCAAGGCGGCGATGGCTGGGGAAAAACAGAAACCGCCCGAGACCTGGATAGGGGCACCTGGACTTATCCTATAATTGCCCTGTCAACGCCGTCCGGCTGGATAACCCAGAACGCCGAGCATCCGCATGATGCGGTTGAACTAACGGACGAGCGACTAATGCTTCTGGAGGGCCACCAGCGACACCGCTATCTCAACGCCCTCCATCACCGAGGGACTCCGCCCGCCGGGCCACACCAGGTGTTTGTCGTTCGCTCCCCGGTGGTAACTTGAGTGCCGATCGCTGCTCGAACATGGTGAGTACGTCCCCCGATGGGGCTTCCATCACAGAAGGTTCAACCTCTCGAATAAGATTTGATTGCGTCGCTCGGCATTGGCGAGCACCTGATCGTAATCCGAGATTTCGTAATACAGTCGGTGTGTACGGTGGTACCCGTAGAAACCTTGGCCGTCGGGTGTGGGAGTCGCGTCCCAGTCCGCCAATTGCTCTCGCAGCTTGGGCGTGATGTCGCAGACGATAAAGCAGTTCGTGGGTATCTCAGGACTGGCGACCTTGATCTTCCTGCCAGCTCCGTCAAGCGCCTCGCCCGAGCGAATCTCCAGCACCGTCTTGACTACCTGTTTGAGGGGGTTCTCCTCGTCGCTATAGTCGTCGCGCATCGGCCGCTTGAACTCGACGATCGTCAGAGATGTTAGCGGCTGCCCTCCCTCGGAGAGGGGGAACTGCTGATCGAAAACGAGTAGGTCGGGGCGTAGACTCGAGCTTGTCCCCAAGGCCGGGATTTGAGCGAGACGCTTATCCGACGAGACGAAGGTGTGATAGTTCAGGCGCTCATCGAGTATCCACAGATTTTGCTGCGAAAGCAGTGTATCTTCGGTGTCCGATCGCATCGGGAAGATAAGATGGTGAAGCACCCGCTCCAGTGGGTAGCGCCCGTCCTTCGCTTCGACTGAAATGGCTTTCCTGAACAGGTCGAGAATGATCCGGCGGTGCGCTACGTATTGGGCTAGCTGAGCCACGCCGAGCTCGTTGTAGTTCGTCATGAACTCGGTCAGACGGTCTTTATAGTGATCATACTCGGTCAGCTTGGCCGCCTCGATGATGATCTTGCTGCCCTCCCGCTTCAGCTCGACTTCGCGCTGATGCAGCTCCTTGTGCAGCGCCGCCTCAAGTTCGTTTTTGCTACCCTCGACAGGAATCCGGTCGATGAACTCAGAAGCACGTCGCAACAGGATACGATAATGCGGCGCATCCTGACTGACATAGTTCTCGATGCGCTTTAGCTTGGTCGCATTGATGTCCTCAAGGATCCCGGCCAAGTCCTCCTGAACATACTTAAGGCACTCGTCGCGGATTTCGGACCGCCTGAGCTCAGGAGTCAGCAGGCTACCCTGCACGGGCTCGACTCTCGTATCGCCCTCGGCGTCCTCCGCCGGCTCGCCAATGAATTCAGTGCGCCCAGAGTTAACATGGTCGTTCAGATAGGCGCCCGTCACGACGGCAAGGTAAACAAACGAGTTCCCTAGTTCGTCATGAAGGCGGCCCGCCATATTGGGGATGTAGCGATCAAGTTTCTCGTCCGTCACTGCCCGGTCGTCGGCGCAATAGATGAGCTTGTGTCGGGACGACCGCGGCTCGGTCAGCCTAAAGCCGATGATGGAGAATTGCTGGTCTCTTACACTGAACTGATGCTCGCTTGAGAACGCTTTGAAGGTGTCCTCGAAAACCTGATTGATCGAGATCGTCGTGCGGCCGTCGCGCAACTCGATCTCGGGCGCGTTTGGCTTCATTAGGAGCAAGATGAAATGCTCGCAGATACGCCGGGCTATATGGTCAATGTCTGTCGGCGTCTCCGACTTCCACGGCTCGCGAAAGCCGGACAGCGTTAGAATGGTGCCGGTGCTCTCCCTTTCGGTAGGCTCCACCAGCACATCGTCGGGCGAGAACTGCTCGTTGAAGTCGATCGAGCGCCGCACAAGCGCGTCGTCGGCCGTGTCGCGATAAACGCTGTCGATCTCGACCTTGTCGAACGCCTTCAACCACAGCAGGCGGCCCAGTCCTTTGCCGCCGCGATCCAGCTTGTGCTCCGAATAAGCCGTGCTGAATGAGCCCATGTTGATGTCGTCGAAGCCCACGCCGTTGTCGACGATTGTAAAACCCGATACTCTTGGGTTCTCAACGAGACCGAGACCGTCGTCGCGGTGAACGTTGACGATGATCCTCGGGCTCGCTGGCGCGGCGTCCTGAATCGCCTGGTAGGCATTCATGATTGCCTCGAACACCGGCAGCAGCGGCTTCCATTTTGGCAAGTAGGTCTGTCGCACCTGTCCGGTGAGGCTGGCGGTCCACATCGTACCTTTGTCCGTGATCTGTCGGGCCGAAACGGCAGCGCCCGATCTTCAATGAGCGAGCCTAGCTGCGAACACGTTGCGTACCAAGAATGATTGCGTTGACCGCCCAGGCAGGATGGCCCCTCCCGCACTTTCCTACAGCCCCCGCTTTGCCATATCTGAATTGCCTCCATTGGATTCGGGGGCGACTCACATGACAGCAAAGTTCAGCGCGGCGCGCAGGGCGGCTTTTCTCAAAGCCCTCTCCGAGACCGGCAACATCACCGTGTCGGCGGAGCGCGCGAAGGTGTCGCGGTCGTGGGTGCAGTTGCATCGGTCCACCGATCCGGAGTTCGACTCGGCGTGCCGGGGGGCGGTCGCTGAGGCTCGGGAGAGGCTGAGCGGGCATGGCGAGCGGCGGCCGCCTTCGGGGTGGGGGTTTGCCGGCGGGGAGGAGCTGGTCGTCAAGGGGACCCGCTCGTCGACCGGGCGGCGGGTGCAGGTGGCTCGGGCGCGGATCAAGCAATGGACCCCGCGGGTCGAGCGGCGGTTTCTCGCCATGCTTCTCGCGACCGCCAACGTCACCGCTTCGTGCAGGGCGGTGGGGATGACCCCGGCTTCGGCCTTCGGGCATCGCTCGCGCTGGCCTCGATTCGCCGCGCTTTGGGACGCCGCGGTCACCGAGGCGTCGCACCGGATCGAGATGGAGACGGTGATGGGCGGGGTGAATTTCTTCTCCGACACCGACCTTCCCGACGACGTGCCGGTGGTGCCGATGACCGCGGCCGAGGCGATCCACATCCTCCACATGACCAAGAACAAGACCCACGGGATCGGCAAGGCGCCGGGGAAGCGGCTGGCCGCGGGCGGGGGCGTGGACGAGGAGGCTGATGGGGAGGAGGAGGCAACGGAGGACGCGGCGGTTCGGGCGGCGGACTCGGCGCTCCTTCGGGCGGGGCTTGAGCTCGTCTCGCGGATGCGGACTGGGCCTCGGCGCGGCTGAGCGGACGGGGCTCGGGAGGCGGGCTGATCCAAGAGGGGGCCTTGAGCGTTCCACGTCCATGACCAGCCGGATCGAAGAGCTTCGCAAGCGCATGGAGGAGGCCGCCGCCGCGATGGACTTCGAGGAGGCGAGCAGGCTTCGCGACCAGATCAGCCTTCTCCGCGGCCAGGGCGGAGAGGCGGCGGCCGAGGAGATCGACCCGACCGGGCTCGAGCGCCAGCAGCCGGGGCGGATGGGCCTCGGCACCAGCCAGCAGCGCGTGACTCCGCCGCCGGGCTGGAAGCCGCCGAGGAAGCCGGACCCGATGACCCGGGGGCGCTCGCGGCGGCGGGGCTGAGCGCGATTTTGCGGAAGCTTCGGAAATCGCCGCGATAATCGCCAAATCTTTACCCGCCGGCGCCTAGGAAGCCCGCGACGCGCGCAGCAGTGGGATTCGTTGATGAGGGCGCCTGCCTTGCCGATCGTGGCCGAGCCGTTCGCCCGGGCGCATGAAGCCGCCAGTGACGGGCTCGTGGTGCGCGAGCGCTTGGTTCGGGCGGTGCCGGAGGAGCTTGTCGCCGAGTGGCAGGCGCTCGCGGGCGCCGCGGCAGAGGCCAATTGCTTCGCCGAGCCCTGGTTCGTCGCCGCGGGGCTTGGCAATCTGGCCGATGGCGAGGTGCGGCTGGTCGAGGTTCGCGAGGACGGGCTGCTGATCGGGATCCTGCCGCTGTGCGTGGCGCGCCATTATGGGCGGATGCCGGTCGGCCATGTCGAGAATTGGCAGCATTATCACGATTTCCTCGGCACTCCGCTGGTCCGGGCCGGGGCCGAGCAGGCCTTCTGGGCCGCGGTGCTTAGTCATCTCGACCGGGCGGAGTGGGCGCCGGGCTTCTTCCATATGAGCGGGCTGGTCGAAGGCGGGCCGGTCCATCGCGGGCTCGCGGCGGCGGCGCGCTCGCTCGGGCGCGGCTGCCCGACCGTGCATCGGACGGTGCGCGCCGAGCTTGCGAGCGACCTGTCGCCGGACGCTTATTACGAGGCGCGGGTCCGGAAGAAGAAACGCAAGGAGCACAAGCGCCTCCACAACCGCCTCGCCGAGATGGGGGCGGTGTCGGCGCGGAGGATTGCCGGCGGCGAGGAGGTGGGGCCGTGGATCGACCGGTTCCTCGCGCTCGAACAGGCCGGGTGGAAGGGGCGGGCCGGGTCGGCGCTCGGCTGCGAGCCGGGGACCGAGGCTTTCTTCCGCCGGGCGGTTGAAGGGGCGGCCGAGGCGGGCCGTCTCGACTTCCTCAGCCTCGACCTCGACGGGCGGCCGATCGCGATGCTGGTCAACTTCCTCACGCCGCCGGGCGGATTCTCGTTCAAGATCGCGTTCGACGAGGAGTTCGCGCGCTTCTCGCCCGGGGTCCTCATCCAGCTCGAGAATCTGCAGGTGCTCGCGCGCGGCGACATCGAGTGGATGGACAGCTGCGCGGTCGAGCATCATCCGATGATCGACAGTTTGTGGGGCGAGCGCCGGTCGGTCGTCCGAGTCACCGTGCGACTCGCCGGAGCGCGCCGAGGCCTGACTTATTACGGCTGCCGGGCGCTGGAGCTTGCCTCGGCGGGGCGGTGGGCGGCGCTCAAGGCGCTTCCCGCAATGATCGCTCTGGAGGAGGTCGCGTGACCCCGTTCCCGGCCTCCGCCCTCGACACCTTGAGCGCTGCCTATCCGGAGCGGCCGACCCTGCTTCGCCACGATCTGTGCGGCCATGAGCTGCTCGGGCTGGAGGCCCTGATCGGGCTTGCGCAGCGGATGAGGCCCGTCGACGTCGAATATAATCGCGCCGATCTGCCGGTCGGAGTCGATCCCGCCCAGACGCCGTCCAACGGCCTGTCGATCACCGAGACGATCCGGTCGATCGAGGAGAATGGCTCGTGGATGGTGCTGAAGTTCGTCGAGCAGGACCCGCTCTATCGCGCGCTGCTCGCCGATACGCTCGCGGCGCTCGAGCCGGTGGTCGATCCGGCGACCGGCAAGATGCTGAAGCAGGAAGGCTTCATCTTCATCTCATCGCCGAACGCGGTCACGCCGTTCCACTTTGACCCGGAGCACAACATCCTGCTCCAGATCCGCGGGCACAAGGTGATGAACGTCTTCCCGGCCGGTGACGAAACGGTCGCGCCGGCGCGGCTCCATGAGACCTTTCACGCCGGCGGCCACCGCAATCTCCCGTGGCGCGAGGATTTCACGGCCAAGGCCACCGAATTCCCGCTTACGCCGGGCGACGGGCTCTATGTCCCGGTCAAGGCGCCTCACTGGGTGAAGAACGGAAGCGAGGTCTCGATCTCCTTCTCGATCACCTGGCGGTCGGAATGGAGCTTCCACGAGGAATATGCCCATGGCTGCAACCGCCTGCTCCGATCCTTCGGGCTGAACCCGGCGCCGCCGCGCCGCTACCCTGACGACAACCGGTGGAAGTCGGCGGCCTACCGCGCCCTTCGCCGGGCCGAGCGGGCAGTGAGGGGCGAGCGGCCGTGAGCGGGCACGTCCAGCAGCCGCGCGTCAGCGTCGCGATGGCGGTGTACAACAATGCGCCGTTCCTGGCCGAGGCGATCGACAGCATCCTCGCCCAGACGATGGGCGATTTCGAATTCCTGATCGTCAATGACGGCTCGAGCGACGGTTCGGCCGAGATCATCGATCGCTATGCCGAGCGGGACGGGCGGATCCGCGCCATCCACCAGGCCAATCGCGGCCTCGTCGCGAGTTTGAACCTGATGATCGAGGAGGCGCGCGCGCCGCTGATCGCGCGCATGGACGGGGACGACATATCGCTTCCGGCCCGCTTCGAGCGCCAGCTCGCCTTTCTCGACGCCAACCCGGATTATGGTGTGGTCGGCACGAGCACCCACGATCTCGACGAGCAGGGCCGGATCAGCCTCAACGAGGATTTCCACCCGCTCGATCATGATTCCTTCCTGGCCGCGCTCGAGACCGGCCCGTGGCTTTGCCACCCCTCGGTCATGATGCGGCGGGACGTGGTGCGGGCGGCGGGCGGCTATCGCGGCGCCTTCCGCCATTGCGAGGATTATGACCTCTGGCTTCGGCTGTCGGAAGTCACCAAGCTGTGCACGATCCCCGACCGGCTGTTCCATTACCGGCGCTCGCCGAGCCAGGTGAGCAGTGCCCATGTCCTCGAGCAGCTGACCGGCGCGGCGATCGCCTATGCCGCCCATCGCGAGCGCGAGGCGGGCCGGCCCGATCCGACCGAGGGGCTGGACCGCTTGCCGCCGATCGACCGGCTCGATGCCTTGTTCGGCCGCGAAGGCGTGTCGCGCGAAGTCCGCTCCAAGGTGGCGCCCGCGATCGTCTGGTGCGAGCGTGCTCTTCGGGGCGAAGGCTTTCCGCTGCTTCTCGACCACATTCGCGAGGGTGGCGACCGCTCCGGCCTGTGGCGGACGGCCTTGCGCCTGCTCAAGTTGGGCGAGCCTCGGCGCGCTGCGCGGCTCGCCGCCGCGCTGGCCGCCTCCTAGCTGCTATTGCGCCGGAATGGCGCGGAGGCGGAAGCTCGAGACGGCGCGGTCGAAGGTGCAGGTGAAGGCTCGGCGGCCGCTTGTCTCCTGGACGGTGCCCCAAACGGTGACCCGGCCGCCGCGGCCCTGTTCGGCGTCGATGATGTGGACGGTGCCATGCTGGGCGGCGCGGACCCGGCACGCCTCGCGCGCCGCGGCGATCCGGTCGCTGCTATAGGGGACTTCCCGAGGCGGCGGGTTGGCGGCGTTGACCGCGGCTCCGACGACGCTCGCCGCAATGCTCGCCGCGCAGCCGGAAACGGCGAGGCTGCCCAGCAGCAACAGGGGCAGGAGCGATCTCTTCACTGGCAGCTTCCCTGGTTCGGCTCCGCGGCCGGCGAGACTGCGGGAGAATGAGCGCTCGCGCAAGGCGCCGGCGGCCGGCGAATCCGTGCACCGTTAACGCTGGCGTGGAGCGGCTTCTTAACCACGCGGTCTGTACAAGCCCCTCAAATAGCAGGGGGAGTCGGACCATGAGGGGTGCGGTTTTCGGGACGATGGCGATGTGCGGGGTCGGCGGGGCGACCTATTATGGCGTCGGCACCGGGCCCAACGATTATGTCGGCACGATCAACAAGTCGCCGGACGCGGTCTATGCCGCTTTCGCATCGGCGATGGGGCCAGAGGGTATCACAGCGCTTCCCTCTCGCGACGGCTGGCCGGCTCGGCTCCAGCAGCGGGTCACCAAGACGCCCGGCGAGGAAGTGCGGATCGAGTTCGTCACCGACAACACGACCTTGCTCAGCATGGAAGTCGATTTCGCCGCTGAAGGTCCGGAGGCGACAAGGGTCGCGGCCGAGGTCGATATCGACGCCGCCGCGCTCGCGTCCATCGCCAATGTCGGGCCGGGCGACTCGATGGCGTTCCTGGCAATGAACGAGGGGCTCATCGACATGGCCTTCGCCCAGACGATGGCCGAGATGGTGGAGGACGTCGAGAAGGGGACTCCGCTGAGCAGCTTCGCGATGCTCAGCCGCAGCTGGGGCCGGGACAGCGGGCCGGCTTCGGCGCGGAGGAATGGACCCGGCTCCTATCGGCCCGAACGGATCAGGCCCGACGCCTCGGCTCGGCCGATGGTCGACCCGAACCGGGTCGCGCGCGACCATGTCGACGGCGCCGGACCCGCGATGGCGGGCACCAACGGCTGGGGCACCGACTAACGAGCGGAATTGTCCGCCGGCTCGGCCGAATTGTCGGCGGTCTCGTTGAGGAGCTGGTTGCGGCTCTCGAAGATCGCCTGGGTCTCGTTCTCGAGCGCGCGCTCGATCGCGCTGGTCTGGTTCTCGGCCTCCGCGGCGATGCCCTTGGCCATATTCTCCATCCGCTCGGCCTGAGCCTGGGCGTCGTTGGCGAGAGGCTCGGCCTCGTTGCCGCCGCCGGTGCAGCCGGCCGCGAGAAGAGCGAGAAAGAGGACGGATAAGCGCATCGGTTCGTCTCCCGCGACCGGGATAGGCAGCCGCATGGGCGCAAGGCAAGGGGACGAAGTGGGGAGCTTCTGTTGCCCGGTGCTCCCCGTACCGCTGGAATCCGCTTCTGTTGCCCGGTGCGGCCCGAACCGCGCTTTTGTCCAATGTAACTTAGTCCGTGAGGACCTTGTTACGCGGCAATCGCGAGCGCCTCGTTATCGTTGGCACTTGTGTGATGGACCGTTGCGGGGGTCCAATCCGAGCAAAAGCCGGCGCTTTTCAACACACGTCGATCCTGGTTCGGCCCCATCAGAAATCCCCGTTTTCGCGGAGACATATGGTGGAGCCGCCGGGTACTGCCCCCGGGTCCGCTGTGCCTATTACACGCTGGCGTTTATCGCCATAGCCGGACGAGCCGGCACGAAGAGATATAGGCTTTTCCGCCTTAATGTGAAGTGGACGGACCGCTTCGGCCGGAGCGTAGTTCGTCGCGGATTTCGCGGAGAAGAGCGATCTCGGCCGCCTCGGCCTCGACCACTTCCTTCTCGCGAACCGTCTTCTTCAGGCCCTGGATCACCAGATAGATGATGAAGGCGACGATGAGGAAATTGACGATTGCGGTGACCAGCGCGCCGTAGCCGATCATCGGCACGCCGGCGGCCTTGAGAGCGGCATAGCTGTTCGGGTCCACCCCGGCCGGAACGTGGCCGAGCAGGATGAAGTAGCTGGAGAAGTCGGCGTCGCCGATCAGCCAGCCGATGAACGGCATGATCACGTCCTCGGTCAGCGAGGTGACGATTCCGGTGAAGGCCGCGCCGATGATCACCGCGACCGCGAGGTCGACGACGTTGCCGCGCATGACGAACGCCCTGAAGCCTGACAGCATGAATTCCCCTCCCCGTTGCGGACCGAACGCAGCGGCCCTAAGCAGGCGCGATTGTAGCACAGGGAGATGCTGATGACCCGCTACCGCCTGTTCGCGGCCTTCGCGCCGGTCCTGCTCTTGCTCACCGCTTGTGGCGTCAACTCGATCCCGACCGCCGAGGAGCAGGCCAAGGCCAAGTGGGCGGACGTCCAGGCGAGCTTCCAGCGCCGAGCCAACCTCATCCCCAACCTCGTCGAGACGACCCGGGCGGCGGCGGCTTCCGAGCAGGAGATCCTTACCGGCGTCACCGAGGCGCGCGCCGACGCGACCCGGATCACGGTCAGCCCCGAACAGCTCACCGACCCGGCGGCGATGCAGCGTTTCTCCGAGGCGCAGAGCCGGCTGTCGGCCGCGATCATTCCGTTGCAGCGGCTTCAGGAGGCTTATCCGAACCTCCAGAGCCAGCAGAATTTCGGCACCTTGATGCAGCAGCTCGAAAGCACCGAGAACCGCATCAACATCGCCATCCGCGACTATAACGAGGCGGTGCGCGGCTATAATACCGAGATCCGCACCTTCCCGAGCGTGATCGGGGCGCGGGTGATCTACGGCTCGCAGCCGATGGTGCCCTACCAGGCGGTGACTCCGGGTGCGGAGGTGGCGCCCACGGTCAACTTCGACCGCCCGGCGGCCGGCAACAGCCAGTAAGCCCAGATGGCCCCCACCCCGTTCGTCCTGAGCTTGTCGAAGGACCCCCCTTTCTCTCTGGCGAAGAGAAGGGCAGGGCTTCGACAGGCTCAGCCCGAACGGTTGTTGGGATGGCTGACATTTCTCTTTCTGCTGCTCGTCGCACTGCCCGCTTCGGCGCAGGACTTCCCCCAGCTCACCGGCCGGGTGGTCGACCAGGCGGACCTGCTTTCGCCTCAGCAGGAGGCCGAGCTCACCCAGCGCCTCACCGCGCTCGAGCAGCAGAACAGCCGCCAGCTGGTCGTTGCGACCGTTCCCGACCTTCAGGGCTACGACATCGCCGATTACGGCTATCAGCTCGGCCGCCATTGGGGGATCGGGCAGGGCGAGGCGAATAACGGGATTATCCTGCTCGTCGCCCCGAACGAGAAGAAGGTCCGGATCGAGGTCGGCTACGGGCTCGAGCCGATCGTCACCGACGCCTTGTCCTGGCAGATCATCCGCGACGCGATCCTTCCGCGCTTCCGCGCCAACGACATGCCGGGGGGAATCATCGCCGGCGCCGATGCGCTGATCCAGCAGCTCCAGGCGCCGCCCGAAGCGGCAGAGCAGCGAGCGATGGAAGCGGCGGCGGCGCGTCAGCAGGCGCAGGCGAGCAGCGGCGAGGATTCGATCTGGCCGGCGCTCGTCGCGATGTTCGTCATCTTCTTCGTCGTTCTTCCGGCGCTCCGGGTCGGGCTTGGCGGCGGCCGCCGTTACCGCCGGCGCGGAAGCGGGCTCGGATCGGTGATCCTGTGGGGCCTCGCAAGCGGCATGAGCAGCGGCGGCGGCCGCAGCGGCGGCGGTGGCGGAGGTTTCGGCGGTGGCG